>JAXHSZ010000572.1:0-3175 GCA_034190725.1 Thermodesulfobacteriota bacterium | reverse complement strand
TAGATTTCGTCATTGAAATCCTTCAATAGAGGAGCGTTTACAATGTATACCTTGTCGGCGCCATAGTATATCAATTCGTTTACTTGGTTTTCAATATCATCACCCAATAAAACGGCTGACAGGTGGACTCCCAGTTTATCTGCCAGTTTCCTTCCCTCACCCAAAAGCTCCAATACGACACTGGCGATCTTACCGCTTCTCTGTTCCGCAACCACCCATACACCCTCATAATCCGCTCTATTCTTTCCCTCTGCTTCTTTCACATCAGGCATGGAAATGGAGCCGAAATCACATGCATCCACACATGCGCCACAGAGATTGCAATTCTCATCAACACAGGCAATGTCATCTTCCACAGATATCGATCCAAAAGGACAGCTGTCAACACAGACACCACATCCAGTACATGATTCAATGTCGATCTTTAACTCCATAACACCCCTATCATCGATACCTTTTAAAAGATCCTTATATTATCTCCAATTCATTCAATTTGTTGATCAATAGATCTACCTGATCTTCCACCACTCCTTCCAACATTTCTCTTTTACCATCTCTCTTCGGAGTGAATATTTTTATCACTTGGGTAACTGAACCGCTGAGCCCCACCTCGTCATCTGTGAGTTCTATATCTGATATCCCCCATATGGGTATATCTATTTTTTTTGACCTCATCTTCCCCCTCAAAGAGGGCACTCTTGGTTCATTGATCTCTTTAACTACGGTTATTAAAGCCGGAAGGGTGACTTCCAGTACATCATATCCGTCATCCATCATCCTCTCCACCATGAGAGCATGATCGTTTATCTCTCTTATCTTTCTGACAAAAGCAACAAAAGGGATATCCAGATTTTCAGCAATACCAGGCCCCACCTGGGCTGTGTCCCCGTCAATGGCCTGTTTCCCACAAATAATTATATCAAATTCTCCGACCTTCTCAATTGCCTTTGCAAGAGTACGTGAAGTAGCCCAGGTATCAGCACCTGCAAAGGCACGATCACTCAACAGAATTGCATCGTCTACACCATAGGAAACCGCTTCCCTCAAAGCTTCATCTGCCTGTGGGGGACCCATGGTCAGAGCCGTAACTCTTCCTCCAAACTTCTCTTTTATCCGTAGCCCTTCTTCGATGGCATACATGTCAAATGGATTGATAATACCTTTTGTACCTGATCTGATTAAGGTGTTTGTCTCTTGATTTATCTTGACATTCGTTGTTTCTGGAACTTGTTTTATGCATACGATTATATTCATTGGGTGTTCTCTTATCTCTTATCTCTTTTCCTTCTTTCCCGCATATTCCTTAATCAACTCTTGACCGATAACATTTCTTTGAATTTGATTTGTTCCTTCGTAAATCTGTAGGATCTTTGCATCTCGCATCATCTTTTCCACAGGGTAGTCTCGCATATATCCATATCCCCCTAAGACCTGAACCGCATCTACTGTTACTTTCATAGCCACATCACTGGAAAATACTTTAGACATGGCAGAGATTTTAGATATGTCCTTTGCCCCACTGTCAATGAAACGACAGGCAGAGTAGACAAGAGCCCTGGCAGCCTCTGTTTGAGTAGCAATATCAGCAAGAATATGTTGGACTGCCTGGAAAGAGATGATTGGTTTGCCGAACTGCTTCCGATTTCGGGCATAATGCACTGCAGTGTCAAGAGCTCCCTGACAGAGTCCGATGGCCTGAGCACCTATACCTGGCCTTGTCCTGTCAAGAACCCTCATGGCAATAATGAATCCCATCCCTTCTCTTCCAATGAGGTTCTCCTTCGGTACACGACAATTGGAGAAGATCAACTCCGTAGTGGAAGATGCTCTGATACCCATCTTCTTTTCTTTCTTGCCGAAAGTAAACCCATCAACTCCCTTTTCTACGATGAGAGCGCTGGCCCCTCGACTCCCTCGAGTCTTATCAGTCATGACTATTACAGTATATATCTCGGCTTCTCCTCCGCCGGTGATCCATTGCTTTGTACCATTTATTACATAATCATCCCCATCTAATACAGCGGTGGTTTGGATACCGGAAGCATCACTTCCGGCATTAGCTTCTGTGAGGCCAAAGGCCGCCAGTTTTGTCCCCTGGGCTATATCTGGTATGTATTTCTTCTTCTGCTCTTCTGAACCGAAAAGAAGTATTGGGTATGCCCCTAACCCGCTTCCGGCATAACATACGGAAACACCTATACATGCCCTGCTTATCTCTTCTACGGCAATACAGTTCTCAAAAGTTCCTCCCCCGAGCCCTCCATATTCTTCAGGATAGCAAAGTCCCATAAGATCTGAGTTTGCCAGTATTTTGATGATCTCCCATGGGAACTCTTCTTTTTCATCCAGTTCCGCCCTGATCGGCATGATTTTATCATCTGCGATCTGCTTGGCAACCTCTTTTATCATCATCTGTTCTTCGTTTAAAAAGTAGTCCATATAAGGCTCCTCATTCAGTTTCCAATTCCGGCTTTTCCGGGGACTTTGTCGGCTGTTTTTTCCATTTTCCTTCTGTGTGAGTTATCTTATCTTTAATCTGTTCCCAAATCTTGGCAGGATGTCCTTTAAGCGACTTCTGCAATTCATGATTCCTCTTCAGATCCTCTATGAGGTGAGGATTCACTCTGTTTGTAACAAAACGAGATGCCATCCGGATCCCGTTCTTCATTGCTTTGGCTGAAGAGTTGCCGTGGCTAATGATCCCTACACCGTCTATCCCAAGAAGTGGGGCACCTCCATACTCTGAATAGTCAAATCTCTTCTTTATATTATCCAATGATTTTTTTGCCAATAGATAACCCAACCGAGATCGAAGTCCGTTTCCCATTTGTGCCTTGAATGTGTTTCCCAAGGTATCAACTAATCCTTCACTTATCTTAAGAATAATATTCCCTACAAATCCGTCGCAAATGACGACATCAATGCTTCCATCATACACATCTCTGCCTTCCACGTAACCGACGTAATTTATAAAACTGTTTTTTAATGCAACGTGAGCATTGCGGGTCAGGTCATTTCCCTTGCTGTCTTCTTCACCATTGCTGAGCAATCCTACTTTCGGATCCTTTTTGCCAATAACATGCTTAGCATAAACATATCCCATGATACCGAACTGCATCAAATAGGAGGGTTTGCAAACCACATTGACTCCACCATCAACTAACACTGCCACACC
>JAXHSZ010000571.1:0-10645 GCA_034190725.1 Thermodesulfobacteriota bacterium | reverse complement strand
AAACTAAACTTCTCATCACCTTAAAAGAGTTTTGATTACAGTTATTGGACTGTCTCACCGACTTTTGTATTGTAGGGAGAGCTGATCCAACCTTGCCGCGCAGGAGAAAATTGATTGTATCTGAGAAGGGGTGATGGGATTTGGCGAAGACAGTTTTTGGGATCAAAAAAACTGGCTTTTCCCTTGCTTCCCCCTTTTGTAAAGGGAGAAGCAAAGAATCTACTCACTTTCCGGATCTCAGGCCAAGTGAGTAATAAAGAGAAAATACCGGTTTTTGGTCTACATAAAAAGAGAAACGGACTGCCTGGCTAAATCGAGATATGGGGAAGGGAATATGCCTATCAGCAAGGTCCCGATCACAGCAATAATCAGGGCAATGACCATGGAGGGTGACCAACTGAGGCCCTTCAATTCAACTTTTGGCTCATTCATATACATCATCACCGTGACTCGTAAGTAGTAATACACTGAAACGAGACTGTTCATCACACCAATGATGGCAAGCCAGATATACCCTGCCTTTACAGCAGCACTGAATATATAAAATTTCCCCACAAAACCAGCCGTTGGAGGAATTCCTGCAAGAGAGAAGAGAAATACAGACATTAACAGCGCAAGGGCCGGATACTTAAAACCCATTCCTGAGTAATCATCGATCAGGAGGTTCTCCTCCTCTTTCTTCTCAAAGACGATCACCACAGCGAAAGCCCCCAGATTCATGAAGGCATATGCCAGCAAATAGAAAAGAATACTGGATGTGCCCAGTTCATTGGCAGCCACCATCCCCATCATGATGTATCCTGCATGGGCAATACTGGAATATGCAAGCATTCTTTTAATATTCGTCTGTGCTATTGCTGCTATATTGCCAACAGTCATGGTGATCACAGACAATATCCACAAGATCTGATTCCAATCGGGTTGAAGATCCCACAATGAATGAGAAAATATCCTCACAAATGCTGCAAACGCCGCCGCTTTCACCCCAACGGACATGAATGCGGTGACCGATGTAGGGGCACCCTCATACACATCAGGAGTCCACATGTGAAATGGGACTGTGGCAATTTTAAAGCCGAATCCAACCACTAAAAGACCCATTCCAGCCAGGAGCATCGGGTCCTGCAGATATGTGGTTTTGGACAAGAACTCTGATATCCCCTTGAGATCCGTTGTCCCTGTTGCTCCATATATTAACGCAATTCCATAGAGCAGGAAAGCAGAAGAAAAAGCACCCAAAAGAAGGTACTTCAATGCCGATTCATTTGATCTGTTCCTTTCTCGCAAGAAGCCAGCAAGGATATATATGGATATGGACATTGTTTCTAAACCCAAGAAGACAGTTATCAGGTTGGTCCCAACAGCCATAAACATCATCCCCACCGTTGCAAAAAGAATCAGGGCATAAAACTCGCCATGATCCATCTCTTCTTCCTTCATATAATTGATCGACATCAATATGGACATACCTGCGGAGATGAGAAATATGATGTTAAAGAAAAGGCCGAAATTGTCTACAAGGATCATGTCATTGAATGCATATCTTGAATTTCCCCATAAAAAGATTGTGCTCACAAAAGCGAAAATGATCCCAAGCAAACCCATATATGCAGAAGGATCTTTCTTGTCTTTCGGCAAAAATACGGTGAACATCAAAATAAATATTGCAGCTATACTCAGTATCAGTTCAGGTCCCAAACTCCCTATGTCTATCTTAGGAATGGCTAAATCCATTGAAATCTCCCCCATATTATCTGCTCTTTACTTCTTCACGGTCAACTCTTCGCCAGTGTTCACAGCAAGAAAGTCGTTTTTCTCATTTTGAATACATGCCTCATATTTCTTGTTAAATTCACTTAAAAAATGCTGTATTGACGTCTCCGTCTTGCTGAGAAATGTCTTGGGGTAGAGTCCGATCCAGAATATGAAGATCAGGATGGGCACCAAAACCCCAATCTCTCGCATAGAAAGGTCTTTGAGGTTCTTGTTTTCCTCCTTTGTGACTTCCCCAAACATAACCCTCTGAAACATCCACAGCATATAAACCGCGGCAAAGATGACACCCGTAGCTGCAAATACCGCATAGGTCACATTGGATTTAAAAGTACCCAGCAGAATAAGGAACTCGCCCACAAAACCGTTCAGCCCGGGGAGTCCGATGGATGAGAGGGTCACGATCATGAAAATTGTTGCAAACACAGGCATCACCTTTGAAAGGCCTCCAAAGTCAGCTATCATTCTGGTGTGTCTCCTCTCATACACCATGCCCACGATCAAAAAGAGAGCCCCTGTGCTGAGACCGTGATTTATCATCTGGATGAGTCCCCCTTGGACACCCTGAACATTGAGGGCAAACAAACCGAGCATCACAAAGCCCAAATGACTCACACTGGAGAAGGCCACAAGCCTCTTGAGATCTTTTTGAACCATCGAAACAAGCGCCCCGTAGATGATCCCAATGATTGCAAGAATAGAGATCAGGGGAACAAAGTCATGGGCCGCAACAGGGAAGAGGGGCATATTGAATCTGAGGAATCCGTACGTGCCCATCTTCAAAAGGACGGCTGCAAGAAGTACGCTTCCTACGGTAGGAGCTTCCGTATGGGCATCCGGAAGCCATGTATGAAATGGAAACATGGGAACCTTAATGGCAAATGCCAGGAAGAAGGCAAGAAATAACCATATCTGATAACTTGTAGGAATATTAACAAGTTCATAGAGTTTCAGAAGATTGAATGTATACTCTCCGGTGATGCTATGGTTATAAAAATAGAGGAACAAGATAGCCACTAACATCAAAAGGCTTCCGAACATGGTAAATAAAAAGAACTTGATGGCCGCATAGATTCTCCTGGCCGGATTTCCCCATACACCGATTAACAGGTACATGGGGATGAGCATGACTTCCCAGAAGACATAGAAGAGAAAGAGGTCAAGGGAGACAAAGACACCGATCATACCCGTCTCCAAGAGGAGGAGACATATCATGAATTCTTTCACTCTTTTCGTGATGTCTTTCCAGCATGCCACAACACAGATGGGTGCAAAAAAAGTTGTGAGAAGAATGAGGAGCAGACTTATCCCATCGATACCAACAAAGTAACTCATACCGTATTCCCGGATCCAGGGGACTTGTTCAACGAATTGCATCCCTGTAAAATCAGACTTGAAAGAGAAGAAGAGTGGCAGAGAGAAGAGAAAGTTCATAAAAGACGCAACAAGTGCTATCAATCGTATCTGAGTTACTCCTTCCCTTTTTGAAAGCATGATGAGGATTGCACCAACAGCAGGAAGGAATGTAATGAGACTCAATATGGGAAAGTCTGAATGATTCATCAATGAACTCCTTTTTAAACGTTAGTAACTTACCTGAGAACGAGATAAAAGAGAATTGCCCCAACACCGATGAGTATGGAGAGGGCGTAGTTCTGGACATAGCCCGTTTGAATCCGTTTTAAAACAGAACTTCCCCATCTCACAAGACCACCCGAACCATTTACCATGCCATCGACAACTTTGGCGTCAAAGAATCGCCAGAGGAACCCGGAACCTCTCTTGATGGGATTCACAAACAAGAAATCATAGATTTCATCCACAAACCATTTGTTGGAAAGGAGGTTGTATAGACCCCTGAACCTCTCTGCCAATCGCTTTGGAGCGGATGGGTCCTTTATGTACATATAATAGGCCAGACCTAAACCTCCGAAGGCAATGATCAGGGAGACGATCATCATGAGTATTTCGAGACCCACATGATGATGGGCCGCTTCCCCTGCTGAAGCGGCTTGGCCGGACGCATATGCCAGATGAGTAAAGGTGATCTTTGCGGATTCGACTGCATGCCCGCCTGTAATGGGCGACAAGAAATCATGGAACACATTCCATCCCTTAATGATAGGTATTCCCACAAAGCCACCGATGGTAGACAAGATCGCCAGAACAATGAGGGGATTGGTCATTACCGGTGGAGATTCATGTATATGTTTTGCCACCTCAGGATCAACCCTCGACTCTCCGTGAAAGGTCATAAAGACCGCTCTGAACATGTAAAATGAGGTCATCAATGCTGCTCCGGCACCCAATACCCAGAGAAGAGTGCTGGTCTGAAAGGCATTCCACAGTATTTCATCCTTGCTGAAAAAGCCGGCAAATGGGAATATTCCAGCTATGGCCAATGTGGCTATTAAGAATGTCCAATATGTCTTCGGAACATGGGATTTTAACGCTCCCATCTTTCTCATGTCGAGTTCCCCTGCCAGGGCGTGCATGACGCTTCCTGCGCCCAAAAAGAGCAAAGCTTTGAAAAAAGCATGGGTCATCAGATGAAAAATCCCTGCAGTGAAAGCTCCCACTCCACACGCCAGGAACATATATCCCAACTGGCTGATTGTGGAATAGGCCAGGACTCTCTTTATATCGTTTGCAGCCAGTGCCATGGAAGCGGTAAATATGGCGGTTGTTATACCGACAATGGCCACGACTGTCAGGGATACGGGCGCCAGAACATAGAGAACATTACACCTGACCACCATATAAACCCCGGCGGTCACCATTGTCGCCGCATGGATCAAAGCACTGACTGGGGTGGGGCCTTCCATTGCGTCAGGCAACCATGTATAGAGGGGGATTTGGGCCGATTTTCCGGTGGCCCCGACAAAGAGTAACAGAGTTATGGCGAGAATCGCCAGATTGCCCGTTTGAAAATGATGTGCAGCTTCAAAGACACCGTGGAAGTTCAAGGTTCCGAAGGTGACAAATATGAGCATCATTGCTAAAAGAAAACCGTAATCCCCGATCCTGTTCACCACAAATGCTTTCTTGCCTGCATCGGCCGGTTCCTTTCTTTGATACCAGAATCCTATCAAAAGATACGAGCATAACCCGACTCCCTCCCAGCCTACGAACATCAACAGAAAGTTATTGGCGCACACCAGTACAAGCATGGAAAATACAAAGAGATTGAGATATGTGAAATAACGTCTGAATCCTTCGTCATCATGCATGTAGCCCACAGAATAAATATGTATGAGAAAGGAGACGCCAGATACAACCAGCATCATGATGATGGAAAGGGGATCAACTAAAAAACCGATGTTCGTCTTAAAATCCCCTGCAAGTATCCAGGTATAGATAATCTTTTCAAAGGATCTGTTCTCCGGAGGAAGCTGTACCAAATCTATAAATATTAGAAGTGCCGTCAGGAACGACAGTCCTATCACTCCGCAGGCAACAACACCCACAGTCCTCTTGCTCAGATTCCGACCAAGAAGCCCGTTGATGATGACGCCGATCATGGGAAACACGGGAATCAACCACACATAGTCCAACATATCCTTCCTCCAATTAATTTACCGAACCGAAGTCCGCAACTTGCAGATTATTGCGCATAACAAGGCATGCAGGGTTTTTCATTTCATTACCTTTCTCTTTTTGCCTTGTAGTCTTACCATTTCATAATATTTATCTCGTCGACATTGACCGTCTCTTTATTTCTGAAAAGGTTTATAATAATCGCCAAACCCACGGCTACTTCAGCAGCAGCAACGGTCATAACAAAGAAGACGAATATCTGTCCGTCCAGGGAATCCAGGTGTTTTGAAATGGCCACAAATGATAGATTCACCGCATTCAGCATGAGTTCAATAGACATGAAAATGATAATGGCATTTCTCCTGATCAGAACTCCAATGACCCCTATGGTAAAAAGGATTGCCGACAGGATAAGATAGTATGATATCGGTATCATCTTATAACTCCCTCTTCGATAGAACAATAGCTCCGACAATGGCAGCCAAAAGCAAGATAGAGGTTATCTCAAAAGGCAAGACCCAGTCGGTAAAGAGCAGACCTGCTATAGCCTTTGTGTTTCCTATGGCACCTACCTCAGCGGCTGTATGTACACCTTTACTTCCGTAAAGAAACCCTGTAGCCGCAACAGAACCAAGGGCAACCAAAAGAAGAGATGCCACGAGAATACCAAAAGCCTTCTGCAACGGGTGTCTCTCCCTTACCTTTTCCACTTTATCCAGGTTGAGCAACATGATAACGAATAAAAAGAGAACCATGATGGCCCCTGCATAAACGATCACCTGTATTGCAGCAATAAACTGCGCATTCAGAAGAACATAAAGACCGGCGAGAGAAAAGAATGTCAGAACCAGGGAGAGTGCACAGTGAATAGGATTCCGCAGAAGGATCACCAGGAGGGCGGATATGACCGTCACCGTCGCAATGGAAAAGAAGAAAAAAGCTGTCATAATCAATAACTCCTTTATTAAGAAAGATGCCTCAGATGACTACTCAATTAAAAGCAAACCTTTGTCGTATCGCATTTCTTCACGGGTGTATTTCGCCAATTCATACTCGCAGGTCATAACAATGGCATCGAGGGGGCAGGCCTCCACACAAAATCCGCAAAAAATGCATCTGGAGAGGTCTATCTCGTAATTCTTTGGATATCTTCCCCTCTCATCATCCTCATACGTCTCAATATGGATACACTGAGATGGACACACGGTGGCACACAACTGACAGGCAACGCACTTTGTAGTGCCGTCTTCCTTCTTCAGAAGCCGGTGTCGGCCCCTGAACCGAGGATAGCATTCCCACCTCTCTTCCGGATATTGAATGGTTATGGGTTTTGAGAAAAACTTCCTCAATGTGAGTCCGAGTCCTTTGGCGAGTGGTACGATCATTTGATTCTCCTATTATTTTTACATATCAGAGGTGATTTCGCATGGAAAAGAGCGAAGTTAAACAAATAACATTACAAAAGCAGTGATGATGATATTCAACAGTGTCAGCGGAAGGAGTACCTTCCATCCGAATCTCATCAGCTGATCATATCTGAATCTGGGATACGTTGCCCTCACCCAGATGAAAAAGTACACAAAAACAAATACTTTCCCAAAAAACCAGACCACAGGAGGTAAGAAAGGCCCCCTCCATCCACCAAGAAAGAGGGTTACCGCCAAAGCGCTGACAGCAATGATATGCGTATATTCAGCCATATAGAACAGTGCAAACTTCATGGAACTGTATTCAGTTTGATAACCGGCAACCAGCTCGTTTTCACATTCCACCAGATCAAACGGGGTCCTGCCCGTCTCTGCAAAAGCACATATCATATAGAGAACAAAGCCCATGGGCTGGAGTACGATAAACCACACATTCTCCTGAGCATTCACGATATCCACCATACTCAGAGATCCCGCCAGCATCAAGACCCCTATAATGGAAAGACCCAGGGCCAATTCATAACTGATCATCTGGGCGGAGGCCCTCAGAGCGCCCAGCAGAGAATATTTGTTATTCGATGACCAACCGGCCAGGATCAAACCATATACGCCCAACGATGACAAGGCGAAGATGTAGAGGATTCCAATATTCACGTCCGTCAAATAGAGGGGTATGGTTCTGCCCAGGATTTCTATATCATCTCCGAAAGGGATCACCGCATAGATGGCCAGCGCACACCCCATATATATGATAGGTGCAAGATGAAACATGCCTTTGTTGGCATTATCAACGGTTAACTCTTCTTTAAAGAAGAGTTTTACACCATCTGCTATAGGCTGCAATAACCCGAACCAACCGACTCTGTTTGGCCCGTACCTCACTTGAATACGCCCCAATACTTTTCTTTCCATTAAGGGTGCGTAGGCCACTCCCAACATAATCACAGAAAATAAAAGAACTATCTTTATCGCGAGTATTGCCATGGCGATTATAGTCTCAAGTATCATTCCTTCTTCCCTTCTTTTTTTGTTTTTTCAAGACCATACATACCGACTCATCCGTTCCGAATCCATTCAGTGGATGGTCTGCAACTGTCCATTCGCTTCTTTATATGAAAATCCTCATTTCTCCCTTTTTCAAAAGGGGGAAAGCGATCGGCATTAAGTAGTTCAAAATGTGTGATAGAATAATCCAGAATTTATTGGAAATTAGCCCAAAATTATAAATAATCTCACAACTCAAATTGCAAAGAATAATTTAAACTCTGTGAGCTGTCTAAAACCATATATTTTCATGAGTTATGAATTTGCCGTCGTGTATTTATCAGGAGGAATTATCATAAAATGAATACTCATGTCAAGGATTTCATCACCTGACGGCAATTCTCATTCAGGAATCTCTTTAAAAAATGATAAAATATTATATCAGTTATGATACCTTCTCAGGCGGAAGCAGAGGAGGCGAAATAAGGAGCCTCAAATCGCATTGCAGACAGCGATCGGCCTCTTTCTTTGCCTGCTCCTTGGTAAATCCAAGTTCCACTTCCTGAAAGGTTTTTATGCGTGATTCTTCTGACAGACAAGGCATGACCTCTCGAGGTTGATCTGCAAAACCTTCTTCTCTCCCGAGAAATGGATCCGGAAGGGGAGTCTCAACAAGCATTTCATCAATGATGCCCTTGCCTCCCAGGTATTTGTCAATGGCGGATGCGGACTTCCTGCCATCTGCGATAGCCTGAATGACGGAGGCGGGGCCTCTGGCCATATCGCCCCCAGCGAACACACCCGGCCTGGAGGTTGCTGAGCTGTCCGGGTCTATTTCACATGTATTTCTTCGAGTAAGGGAAATATCGAATCCGCCAGGAATGTCAGGTACCTGCCCGATAGCAACAACCACCGAGTCGTACTCAACGGTAAAATCACTTCCTGCCATTGGGACCGGTCGTCTTCTTCCGCTGGCGTCCGGTTCTCCCAACTCCATTCGAATACATGACAGGTTGACTTTCCCGTCAGATGACGTACCGGCTGATGTAGGTGCAGTGAGGAAATCAATCATAATTCCTTCCTCAAGTGCGTCCTTCACTTCGTTGGGGCTTGCAGGCATCTCCGCCCGAGTACGTCGATAAAGAATGGTCACTTGATCGGCGCCTAATCGTAAGGCTGACCGAGCGGCGTCAATAGCCACGTTACCTCCTCCCACAACCGCTACTTTCTCCCCCAACTCTACTTTCTCTCCCAAGCTCACTTCACGTAAAAATGTAACTCCTTCTAAAACTCCCGGCGTATCCTCACCTTCAATCCTCATCTTGCTGCCCTTGTGGGCCCCCACTGCCAGAAATACAGCATCATAGCCTTGGTGTGTGAGGTCATCCAATGACTCTACAGGGCTGTTCGTCTTCAGTTCTACGCCAAGCTCTGTGATCACTTCTATCTCCTCTGCCAATATATCCCAGGGCAGACGATATTCGGGGATACCCACTCTCATCATACCCCCGGGAACAGGGAGACTCTCAAACACTGTAACATCATGACCCAGCTTCTTCAGATAGTAGGCCGCCGTAAGTCCCGCAGGACCCGACCCTACAACAGCCACCTTCTTACCGGTGGGGGGGAGTATGTAAGAATTCTTTTTCCATGATCCATCATCATATTCAGCGGCAACCCGCTTAAGGCTGCAGATGGAGATGGGCTCATTCAGATCGGTGCGTCGGCACCCTTCTTCGCATGGGTGAAAACAAACTCTGCCCAATGACTTGGGGAAAGGCACTCTCTCTCTTACCACAGCCGTGGCTTCCGGATATTTCCCATCCATCACCAATCTCACATACCGGGGAACGTCGACCCCTGCAGGGCACTCACCTTTACACGGAACCAGAAGGGATTCCAAATCCTCTGCCGCTTCTTTGCCTTTCAATCTCTTGTCAATCAATGCTCCTGTTGGGCAGACCTCAACACATGCTCCGCAGAACCTGCATGCGGCTTCTTTGAGGGGGGCCAAATATGCGGTGGTGATCAAAGAATCTTTCCCACGGTTGATAAAACCGATTGTGCCGATTCCTCTTACTTCCTGACAGTAGCGGGCGCATCTCCCACATAAGATGCACAAATTGTTATCCCTTTCAATAAGGGGATCGTCTATTCGCACGGGTTTTGTGCCCGGGATATACGCGGGAAGCTCGTCTTCAAGGCCGACCCACTCTACTACTTTCCGTAACTCGCAGTTATCCCATTTTGAACAGCATCTCTGTTCAATGGGAACATCCAGCTCGCAAGTGGTAAGTGTACATCCTTCTCTCTTCTCGCATGTCAGGCAAATATGGGGGTGTTCACTCAGCATCAGCCAAAGGATATCTTTACGAAGGCGTGCGAGACTGGGGGTGTTGGTCTGCACAACCATGCCATCGGTAGCCGGAGTGGTACAGGAAGTGGGAAGCCCTCTCATCTTTTCAATTTCTACAATACACATGCGACAGGCCCCGAAGGGAGAGAGATCTTTATGATAGCATAATGTCGGTATATAGATACCTGCCTTGACGGCTGCTTCTAATACAGTGGATTCTTCCTCAACCTGAACCCGGACCCCATCGATGGTTATATTAACAGTTCCCAACTTTTCTCCTCCACCTCTAGATTTCCATATGGTGCTCGATTCTGAGCACTATGGAAAGAAGGAATTCAACTTGCTTCAAAGGCCGTAAAATTTGAATGCGTTTGCTGTCTGAGTGTCTGAAAGAACTTTACGAAAGAACAGCGAATAGCCATAAATCTTTATTTCTGAAAAAACTCAGAATGATGATGCTTAAACCAATACCCTATTCGATAGCCATATCATCGCATTCATTGATGCAAGACCTGCACTTGATACACTTTTCATGATCAATGATTGGAAAGGTCTTCTTCTCCCAGGC
>JAXHSZ010000570.1:0-14187 GCA_034190725.1 Thermodesulfobacteriota bacterium | reverse complement strand
TATGTCAATGTTCTCTATGGCATCGGCGAGAGTGCAGCTTTTTTGCTTTATTGTTTCTTCAAAAGGGTAAAGGTTTACCACAACCATATCAATGGGCTGAATCCCATATTCTTCCATTTTCTTCACGTGTTCCTGTTTGTTTCTCTGACCCAAAAGTCCTCCATGGATCTTTGGATGAAGGGTCTTCACCCGTCCGTCAAGCATCTCCGGAAACCCGGTGAAATCAGAGACAGGTACAATGGGCACTCCATTCTCTTTCAGCAGGGAAGCTGTGCCGCCTGTAGAGAGGATTTCAACACCAAACTTGTGTAAGCCCTGTCCCAGTTGCTCAATTCCGCTCTTGTCTGAAACACTTATTAAAGCCCTTCTTATTTTTCCCATGTCATTTCCTTTCATATACATTCTGAAAGATATAAATTTCGTGCGATTCCCATGAAATTACTATAAGACAATGCTTAAGGCATCTGTCTCATTGTTATTGAGGAGATCGATGATCCTTGCTGTTACCTTCCCTTCTTCAAAATCAATCACACTGTAACTCGGTTGATGACCCTTTTTATCCTTTGCCTTGAGGTGTCCTGGATTCACAAAGAGAATTCCCTCTTTCTCCACCAAAGAAGGGATGTGACTATGTCCAAAGAGAAGAACATTAATGGCCCTTTTTTCGGTAACCTCTTCCGGTTTCAAATCAGAGGGAAGGTCGTTCTTATGACTTTCTGCAGTATGGGTAATGAGGACCTTTGTTCCGTTGAATTCACGGATTACTCTGTTCGGTATGTTTGGGTCTTGGTAGGAGCTGCCGAAGACACCCGGAACCTTTACAACCTCAATCCTGAATTCCGTAAGAGTGCTCGCATCATCATAATCATCCCCCAAGTGGACGATTATCTCTGCCCTTTTCTCCATGAGTTGTTCAGCAGCCATCCTGAGGAACTCAATATTGCCGTGGGTATCACTCATCACGCCGATTTTCATGCCTCTCTCCTTGATTGCCCCGTCAAATCAGAATCTATTATTGATGAAATCAGAATACCATATTTTGTTCATCGACAGATCATTTTGCCTTGTAAAAGATATGTCGGGTTGCCATCTGATTTTCCAGGGAAGATAAAAGAGTTTGATGGAGCTCTCAACGCCGTTGTTTTGGTATTCAAAGAGACCTTTGAGTATAGAAAGAAAGACCACGTCCTCTTCTTTTTCATACGAGTAGAGGAGGGATATCTCATAAAATTCTCTTGATTCGCTCTTCTTATGTCTATATAGACCCCAGAGGAATTTCGATTCTGTGTTGCCATCACGGTCTCGATTATATTGATAGAGTCTGAAGAAGGGGGCCCAGTTTCTTTCGAACCCATCATCATCTAAAGGGATAATTTCAGGCCAGGAAAACCGAGTTGTGCCATCCTCTTTTCTGTCATAAAAGAACAAAGGCCAGATCCGAATCGACGTACCGTTTTTAAATCCCCCATCCCATATCTTTTTCTGATATTTGTTTATGAGAAAGAACCTGTAGGTCTTCTCCTCATGATCTTCGAAAGTGTTTTTTCTATAAGTGTAAATGGGCCAGAGAAAGAATCCAGACTTTGAGTTCCTTTTTTTCTTGTATCCGTATATCGGGAAAAACCTGAAGCTTTGAATACCTTCTCCCTCCGAGCGATGAAGTATTGGCCATGGCATGTCCCACGACGTGTAGTTTTTTGTTCTGTCCACAGTATAATTGAAAAAAGGCCAAAGAAAAGACCTGGAGTATCCTTTGAGGGAACTTTTGTTCAAGTAGAAAGGAAAGATCGCTGAAAACGTTACTGGGTTGTCTGTATCTAAATTGGTTTCTTGGAAGAAGAAGATCGGCCATAAAGCAAAGTATTTTGAGTACTCGCCTTCTTTCTCCATCTGACCATACAATGGCCATATCCTAAAACCGCTTTCTTCTCCTCCTGTAGTACGGGAAAAGATCGGCCAGAGGATGTTGTATGTATATGAATCCCCATCTTTTGAATCCGAATAGAGAGGCCATAAAAAGAAGTGTATCTGATCTTTTCCAAATCTATGGCTTAAACGGCCGTAAAAAGGGAAAAAGCCGCCATAACCTTTGTTCTCCTGATCTTTTCCCCAAAAAATAGGGAAGAATCCAAAATCAGATGGATTTTCTTTTCCTTCCAATGTGTCCGTGTGAGATGAAAAGAGAGGCAAAAAATAGGAATCTGTTTCTTCTTTTGTGGATCTGTACTTGCCGAGGGGATACAGATACTCGACTTCTTTAAAATGCTCTTCTTCATTTTTTCTGACGTAAAAGAAAGGTCTGAGTCCGTACTCTTTTTCCTCTGGTTTGGATCTCAATGAAAAGAAAGGGCCGATTGCATCGAATTCTGTTGACTCTTTGCTGAGATCTTTGTCATAGTTGAACAGGGGTTCCATATTCAATCTTCGATTGTCATGGAAAGACGTGGCACATCCTGAGGAAAAGATCAAAAGCAGAGAAGCCAAGATACATACGTGAATCTTATTCATCTCAAAAGACCAATCCAAAGATGGTGCCGAGTACAGTTACGGGTGTCATCTCTTCTATACCCTCAGCAGCTTTATTGACACTCCTTACGGCTTTTTTCGCCTCTTTATAGAGGGAGTCATCACTCGCCAGTTTGCCCAACGTTCCCTTTCCTGTTTCTATGGTTTTCGATATTTCACTGATACTGGTCATGGCATTACTTGTCTGGTCATAGAGGGTATTATCAGCCACAAGTCTGCCCAGTGTTCCTTCTCCATTTTCTATTTTTTTTGTTATTTTGTTCAGGGTGGCAATCGTATCCACGGTCTGATCGTACAGGGATTGATCCGCCATCAATTTGCCCAAAGTGCCTTCCCCATCTTCCGCTTTCTTGGCGAGTCTACTCAGGCTGGCCATTGTATTGCTGGTTTGTTCATACAGGGAACTGTCGGTCATAAGTCTACCCAGTGTTCCTTCTCCATTCACAACTCGCTTTGCTATTAAATTCATGTTGTCAAACGTATCTCCTGCCTTGACCGTGATGCTTGCAAAGTCTCTTGTAAGATTTTCAAAGTTCCCAATAACAGTCCCGAAACGATCCTTATTCTCCTTTACAGTCGTGTTCAGATCAACAGTTATTTCTTCTATGTTATTGAAGATCCGTCTCATTGCATCTTCTCCTCTTTCACCTCCCAATACGCGATTCAATGAACTTGTAACTCCTCTGATATCTGCAGCTACTGAGCTCAGTTGAGTCACAAGTTGGTCAATATCCACCACGGATGTTCCCTGTTTGATTTCACCATTGGGCTGGATGAATACATCCGTAAAGATGCCGGGCTTAATCTCTATATACTTTTCTCCAAGGAGTCCTTCGGATTTCACAAAGGCTAGGGAATCGAAGGGAAGACTCGTCTGGACAGGTAAATGCAATGTCACTCGTGCTTTTCCGGCTTCGAGAGTGATATCCTCTACCCTCCCTATCTCAACCCCCGCGATCCGAACAGGGGAATTCTTCACCAGTCCCGCTGCAGAATCGAGCTTCGTGAATATCGTATATCCCACAGCCCTACCAACTCTTATTTTTTCTATATTTACGGTCAGGTAAGCCAGCACAATGATACCAATAACCACAAATATTCCTACCTTTGTCTCAGTGGATATCTGTTTCATTTCAGACCTCCTGTTCATTACTGTTTCGAATTTGAGAGAGCAACGAACAACAATAAAAAAAGTATCAGGTTGACAAATGACCCTGGCGATTTACTTCAGGGTTTTACATGAAAGAACCTTTCTTTTAGCGCTAAGTTTCATAGGAGTTTTTCAAAAAGAGTCGCTTCAACGGCAACCATTCAAATTTGACCGCCTTTGAAGCTTGCTGACAGCTTTTTTATTTCATGTCATTAAAATTTACAAAAAAATTGTTTTAATGACTTTAAACACATTCTTCATGTTTTCATATTGCTCACAGATGAAATTAGGAAGGCCGAGGTTACCATGTATTTTTGTTGTGATGAAATTCAAGTGATCAATCAGCCTGTGGTTATGGGACCTTCTGACTTTCCCTGAATGAATTGCTGTACAATATTATTATTTGAATTTCGTATCTCATCCGGGGTACCTACTTCAATGATCTTGCCCTTATAGAGCATGGCGATCCTATCACCTATCTTGTACGCACTGACCATATCATGGGTAATGGCTATAGATGTAACATGCAATTTCTCTTTCAACTGAATGATCAGTTCATTAATTACATCAGCCATAATCGGATCCAGCCCGGTTGTTGGTTCGTCATAGAGAAGAATCTCCGGCTCCATGGCGATTGCCCTGGCCAGACTCACCCTCTTTTTCATTCCGCCACTGAGTTGAGAGGGCATTAAGTCTTCGATGTCCTTTAAACCCACCAGTCTGAGTTTTTCCGTAGCTATTTCACGGATTTCCTCATTCTTTAAGTTCGTATGTTGCTTTAACCCGAAGCCGACATTCTCCCATACAGGCATGGAATCGAAAAGGGCGCCGAACTGAAATAACATGCCGAACTTTTTCCTCATATCATTGAGTTTCGCCCCATTAAATGAAGTAATGTCCTCGCCCACCACATGTATGGTTCCCTTGTCGGGTTTGATGAGCCCGATGATACACTTAATGAGAACGCTCTTTCCCGTACCGCTTCCGCCGATAACAACCATGTCTTCACCACGCTTGATCTTCAGGTTGACACCTTGAAGTACGTGGTTGGTTCCAAAGGATTTGTAGAGGTCTCTGACAACAATCATATTGTCTGTGTTGAGATGCTTTTGTTCTTCTTTAGTCATATTCCGGCTCAGGAGAGATGTGTTATTAAGGTGCACAATGTATCCATTTTAAAGCAACATTGAAATACGAAATTCGAATATCGAATCACGAAACAAATTCAAATGAAAGAAATCTCCATGACACAAATGGAAAACAACATTACCGCACCGAACTTGTTAACTTGTTTTGAATTTTGATATTGTTTCGGATTTTAGACTTCTCTCTTCGAATTTTTACTCCGGTTGAAGAGTTTCGTCAATATGTCAAATTGCTCAAATTCGTGCACAGAACTTTTCTTGAATCACACTCGGTTTTGGCATCTTTTTCAGAACATAAAGGCAGTGATAAAATAGTTGGAAATAAGAATTGTTAAAGAAGAGAGAACAACGGCTCTGGTTGTGGCCTTGCCAACCCCTTCAGCCCCACCTTCTGTATAAAAACCTTGATAACAACTTATAGTGGCGATAATAATCCCAAAGATACACGCCTTGAATAATCCCACATACACGTCGTCCAATTCCATATAGTCCCACGTTCTTTTCCAGTATGTGGTCGCATTGGTGCCAAGAAGACGTACGCTTACAAAGTATCCTCCTATAATTCCGATTATGTCGGAGAGGATCACTAATATGGGCATTACAAAGAGAGTGGCGAGGAATCTCGGAACGATCAGGTATTTAATGGGATTTGTGGCCAGTGTGCGAAGGGCATCGATCTGTTCGGTGACTTGCATGGTGCCCAGTTCAGCGGCCATAGCTGCTCCGACCCTACCAGAGACCATGAGACCGGAAAGCACGGGTCCAAGCTCTCGAACCATAGAAAGTGCCACCACTGTACCGACAAAAGCCTCAGCATTGAATCTCCTGAAGCCGGAGAAGCTCTGCAAGGCCAAGACCATTCCGGTGAATATGGCCATAATAAGGACTACAGGGGTAGAGTTGATCCCCACCTCTTCCATTTGTCGAGTTACGTTTTTGAAGTTCAAGGGAGGACGAAAAATCCAGATGACGGTCTTTATGAAGAGAAGGGTTATTCTCCCGCTCTCCTCTATGAAGCCTTCAGCCGTTCTTCTGCCCCCTTTGATGAAATCCAATATCAAAGAGCCAAGGAAATTAAATAACCTGAGCATTTATCTTTTTTCCAATGATTTTTCCATCTCTCTTGTAGATCCTGGGCACACGCTTGCTCATTGCACAAAAGATTTCGTAGGAGATAGTCCCTGTCTTCTTGGCTATATCATGAACAGAGATCTCGTTGTATCCCTGTCTGCCCATCAAGACAGCTTCATCACCAACGCATACAAGGGGTGCTTCGGTTACATCCACCATAACCATATCCATACACACGACTCCAACAATCGGGACCTTCTTCCCTCCAATCAATACCTCTCCCTTATTTGACAAGAGTCTGCTGTATCCGTCTGCATAGCCGATAGGTAGAGTGGCTATTGAGGACTCTCTTTTCGTGACAAAACTCCTGCCGTAACTGATTGAGACACCCGGCGGAACCTTTTTGATCTGGATAATTTCCGTCTTTAGACTCATTACAGGCTTAAGGCAGATCTTTCCTGTGAACTTCGGCGAAGGATACGCCCCGTAAAGCATCAGACCGGGTCTGACGAGATTACATGGGGAAGGTTGCAGACCCAGTGTTGCGGCGCTGTTGGCTATGTGCTTCAAAGGACAAGAGAAACCGATCGTCTCTATCTCTTCAATGCATTCCTCAAACCGTTGCAATTGTAAAGCGGTAAAGTCTCGATCCTCTTGAGTCTCTCCATCAGCACTCGACAGATGAGAGAGGACACCTTCTATCTCTATGTTCCTCATCTTCTTCAATTCAGAAAAGAATTGTTCTACCCCTGTTGGAAGGACCCCAATCCTTCCCATACCTGTATCGATCTTTATATGGACCTTTACCGCCTTGTCCATCCTCTCAGCCTCAGAAGCCAATTTCTGAGCAGTTTCTGTATCAAAAATCACAGGTGTAAGGTCGTATTGAATCGTCTGCTTTACCTGTCCTTGGAAGATACTGCCCAGTAAAACAATTGGTATTTGAATGCCTGCTTTTCTCAAGGCAATACCCTCTTCACATAAGGCTACACCAAGAAGATTTACACCCAGATTTTCAAGCTCTTTTGCTACAATGTCGGCACCATGACCATACCCGTCTGCTTTAACCACTGCAAGAATCTTTATATCCTCATCGACCTTCTCTCGTATTTGTTTATAGTTAAATGCCAGAGCATTCAGATCGATTTCAACAACCGTAGGTCGATGGGAAAACAATGGCTCTCCTTTCGTTTCCCTGAAAGCAGTCCTCGCAATGAGGTCACTATTATGCCGGAACAAAACAATACTCATTTGAGAGATTGAAAAGCCCGCACTTTCATTGTCATGGGCCACAGGGGGGTTATGGACGGAAAAGGTTTTATGATAGTCATTTATACGTCAAGAAGATTCAAACAGGGGACGATTCACTACCACATCAGGATTATTAAGGAATTCATGCACATTTGTATCGTAAAATAACTGATTACGTACACCCTGTCAAGGAGTTTTTAGGACTGGAATTCCGCAGTTTGCTTGGCTGTATTTTTGATCTGTCTTAAAGATTGACTTTGTTATGGATTTGCAATATATACATTCCAATGCGAGCAGAAATGGTTTTTAACAGAGAGGATTGTCAAATTGTATTGATCTTTTTAAGGAAATGAAGGATATCAACAGATAAAATATGGACAATGCCGAAGAGGAGGGTCTGATCTCAAATGGATTACCCCAAATTAAGGCCAATAGAAGCTTTCCCTGTAGAATCTTCAGGGAGAAAGATGATTTGCCTGCGGGATCCTCATAACTTCACGGACAATGTTGTTATGGTGTCGTATAATTTCTTTTTTATAATACAACTCTTTGATGGGCAGCACACAATACTCGATATTCAGGCAGAATATATGAGAAAATATGGAGATTTATTGTTCAAAGAAAAAATTTTAGAAATAGTAGAGCAGCTGGACTCGCACTTTCTTCTGGACAACGAAAGGTTCCAACAATTCAGAAAGGGACTCGAGAATGAATTCAGGGATTCAAGGATTCGAAAAGCAGCCCATGTAGGGAAGAGCTATGACAGTGATCAGAGCAAGTTGAGGAAACAGATTGAAGAATTCTTCCTGTCTTCTGAGGGACCTGGATTACCGGTGGTTGAAAAAACGGGTGCGAATGTGAAAGGCGTGATAGCCCCTCATATAGACTTGAAAGAAGGGGGGCCATGTTTCGCATGGGCGTACAAAGATATAGCAGAGGATTCCGATGCAGACCTCTTTGTCATTTTTGGGACCGCCCATTCGGAGATGAAGAACCTCTTTGCCATCACGAAGAAAGATTTTGAAACTCCTTTGGGGACTGAAGAGACGGACAGAGAATTTATAGAGATTTTTGAGAGACATTCACATTATGATCTATTAACAGATGAGTTTGTCCATAGATCAGAGCATACCATAGAGTTTCAAACCGTCTTCCTCAGATATCTCTTTGATGGAGAGAAAGAGATAAGGATAGTACCCATCTTGTGCGGATCTTTTCACGAGATGATGGAGAGGAGGATACGACCTTCTGAGGTTGACCAGATGAAGGACTTTGTTGCAGCGTTTACACAAGCCGTCTCGGAGAGCCCAAAGAAGATATGTATGATAGCAAGTGCAGACCTCGCTCATATCGGGCCGAGATATGGTGATCAGCATATCCCTACTCCTGGAACAGTAAGAGAGGTGAGGGAAGAAGACCTTGAGATGCTTCAATATGCAATGAATATGGATAGAGAAGGATTCTTCAGCTCCATTCAAAAGGTACGGGACAGACGAAAAATATGTGGACTTCCTCCCATCTACACAATGTTGAGTGTTATGAATGCATCAAAAGGTGAGCTATTGAAGTACTCAACGATTACAGTGGATCATCAAAATTCATTTGTCTCTTTTGCTGCAATGGTGTTTCGTTGATCGTGCATTTACAAAGAACAAAGAGACCATCGTTTCGTAAGGTGTTGTCCTGATTTGTTTCCAACAAAAAGACCCATTGCATTGCGTGGAGTCAATTGATTTTTTTTCAGGTACCAATGTAATGGTGAGAAAAGGAGAGAGCCATGTCTTATGAAACAATCCTTTATGATATTGTGGAAGAAGGCATTCTGAAAATTACTCTCAATCGACCGAATGTTCGCAATGCCATTAATGATCAGCTTATCAATGAGTTGAACGAAGCATATGAAAGAGCGAGTAAGGATGATGAGATACGTGTGGTTATTGTAACCGGGGCAGGCACTGCCTTTTGTGCAGGGATCGACCTTGTTGCCTACCGTGGGAAATCCCCTTTGGAATTCCGTGGGTTTATAGAAAGATTTTACCTTGAAATGACGGACATTCTTTACAAAATGGGCAAGCCTGTAATTGCCGCACTGAATGGAGCCACTCTGGCTGCTGGCTGTTCTATAGCCTTTTCATGTGATATGATAATTGCTTCAGAAGAGGCTGTTATCGGGTATCCTGAGATGAACGTGGGACTTGTTCCTGCCATGCATCTCATCTTGCTGCCTCGTCTTGTTGGCAAACACAAGGCATTTGAGCTGGCATTTACCGGTGAAAGAATTTCCGCCAAAGAAGCGGCGGATATGGGCTTGATTAATCGTGCGGTTTCCCATGCAATACTGGATGATGAGGTGATGAGATTTGCCCATAATTTTGCAGAAAAGTCACCTCTTGTAATGAAGGTGAACCGAGATACATTCTATCGTGGATTGACAATGGAATTCAGAGCCGGCATAGCTGATGCAGGTGATGCATTGGCAATATTAGCCAGTTCCGAGGATACTCTGGAAGGAATGACGGCCTTTAAAGAGAAACGAAGGCCCATATGGAAGGGAAGATAGTGTCCATCCAGAAAGGCTATTTTACGCAATCTCTGCATCAGACTCAGATGTAAGGGCACGTAGCAACGTACCACTACATGCCCAATGTATTCCTGCGGTTAAAATCTTCGTTTCCCTTGATTTTGCATAAAATATCTCATTTCTGGATGGACACTATTGAGAGAGGTTGAAACCGGTCCAATAAAGGAGGTGATAAAAAAATTGTGAATTGAGAGGACACATCACTTTGTCAGCAAGGAAAAAGCTACAGTATATGGAAAGGGGGAAGGACATGAAAGGGAAGACCATCATTTTGTCAATAACGCTTTTGTTGTGTGTAATATTCATGTTGCCATGTTTTCATCTGTATGCTGAGGATGTGAGGGGGGTAACAAACGATTCCATAAAACTCGGAGTGATTGTCGATTTGACAGGTCCGATTGCCGTGAACACAGTGCCTTATCTGGAAGGTGTGAGAAATTACTTTCGATATATAAATGAGTTGGGTGGAATAAACGGAAGAATGGTGAAGCTGATTGTGGAAGACGACAGATATTCAATCCCCAGGGCCATAGCTGCTTTCAAGAAACTCATGTATAAGGACAGAGTATTGGCTCTCCTCGGACCCGCAGGAACACCACAAACGGTAACTCTATCGTCACAGATAGACAAACTCAAAGTTCCGACTATGACTTTGAGCATCTCAAGAATGTGGAAAGAAAAGCAATACATTTTTATTATGGCACTCCCCTATGAGGATGGGATCAGAGCGACAGTCGACTACCTGGCCAATGATTTGAACTGCAAGGGATCAAGGATAGGCTTCACAACCTTTGACAATGATTATGGGCGAAACGGCCTTGCCGCTGCCAGGGAACAGGCAAAATTGTATGACATCAAGATTCATAATGAGGTACTCAATCCTGGTGCTGTGGATGCCACATCTCAAATACTCAATTTAAAAAAGAATAAGTTAAAGAATGTCATAGCTCATCAAGAGATCGGAAGTGCGGTGGCACTCTTGAGGGATGCACGGAAATATGTTTTTAACGCAACCTTTTTAGGAGGATATGCAGCTTCGTTCGACGAGACAGTAAAGTTGGCAGGTCAATCGGCAAAGAGTTTCATCGGGGTTCATTACATCAATTCCTGGTATGATGATAGTCCTGGTATTGCTCAACTGAGAAAGGTGGCAGACAAGTACCAACCCGGTAAAGGGATGCGAAACAAATTCTATACGGAAGGATGGGTGAACGCCATAATTTATACTGAGGCTATGAAGAGGGCCGGGAAAGAACTGAATTATCAGACAATGATAGATGCTATGGAAGGATTCAATGATTTTGATACCAAGGGTCTTTGTCCTCTTATTACCTTCAGAAAGGGCAATCATATAGGAGGAAGTCAATGCAGGTTCTTCAGGGCCAATGTGGAGAAGGGGTATCTTCAACCTCTCACTGAATGGAGGAGTCCCAGGCCGTAATGCAGAGTGGCAGAGTGAAGGAAAACTGATAATTCTTTATATCTTAAGTCATAGTATAAGGCATGGTTCGCAGATGTGCAGTAGCGCTGTTTTTTGATGCAAAGTCTTTGTAGGCCCTTTCTACAGCATCTTCAGAAAGGTCTAATACTTTGGCTGACTCATCCGTTGAAACATCATGCTCCCATGCATAAAGAAGGTAATCCAATTTATTAAAAGGGATTCTGAAAAAGAATTCCTGATCACTTACAGGAAGACTGAAAGTGTCAGGACTCGGCTGCCGATTTACAATTTCGGGAATGACTTTGAGATATTCAGCAAGTTGATATATCTGATTTTTGTAAAGGTAGGAAAGAGGTTCGATATCAGTGCCACCATCACCATATTTACAGAAATCTCCCAAAATATACTCTGTTCGATTGGTGGTTCCTGCGACCACAAGTCCCCGTCTTTCTGCTTCTGCATAAAGGTGAAGCATTCGAGATCTGATCTTAATGTTTGCAAAAGACGTGACAGCACGAAATTCATTCAAGTTGAGACGCTTTTTCTTTATTTCTCCATTTGGTAATTGAACTTGAAGATTGTAAAAATTAAATGAAGCTCGTTCCAGGAGATCAGTGGGAAGGGTTATGTTGTATTTAAAACCTGACGTGTATTCAGGAATCAGCTTCTTTATATACTCATCTCTCAAACTATAGGGAGCAACACTATCAACTGTATGTGTAATGTCAATTTCTCGATATTCTATGCCTAATGCTTGAGCATGTTTGATTGCGTATTCTTTGCTGATTGGGTTGGATTCCTTTTCAGGAAGAACAAGGCCGACTACCTTTTCTTTACCCACAGAATGGACTGCAATGGATGCAATACATGCAGAGTCAATACCGCCGCTCAGTCCGATTATTATTCCTTTTCTGCGAAAGACAGTGTTTACCTGCTCGACTATAAATTGAGAAAGTTTTTCTAACTCTTGTTTCGGGTCTATTTTCAAAACATCAAGATTGAAATTCAAGAATCCCTCCTCTCTCCTGAGTGCCCGTCCAGAAATGAGATTTTTTCTGTAGGATCGAAAAAGACGAAGATTTTAACCTCTGAAAATCTATAGGACGAAAAAAAGAAGTAGAGACGTCAGTGGTTGCAATGGTGCTGAAAAAAATTGGTTGAAGAATAATATTGAATTTATTGAACAACGTTATATCTTGAAACATTTTGATCATCCACTTGTCTTTCCTTATTAACATTGGGCGCCCGGCATGAAGTGCAGCGGATTTTTGCCATTGCCCTCAATGCCGATGTCAGGCGACTTTCCTACTGCGCTGGAATGTCCGCTGCCAATAATGCCTGCACTGCCACATCTGGTAACTCGATAGGTGCAAACATCGACGCTGGATAGAGATAGCCGTCTGGCTCTGATTTGTCCTCATCAATGATACGGAGCATATTGTGCTCCTCTGCCTTTGGGTCTGGCAACTGACGGTAAACTTTACCCAGAATCAGGCTGGCTGGATTACTATCAGTATTGATACAGATCACAAAATTGTTCATAGGATCACCCCCTTAATTTTGAAATCCTTGCGGCCTATGCCGTGCGCTTCAAACCAATGTATCTCGGCTTCACAAATTGTGCCGTCTGCAAGCCGAACAGTTGATATGCCCTTCATCTTCCGCCAACGCCTTTTCCGTAAGTACGTTCCAGATAGCGACTGATGAACACACCTCGACCTGTTGCGATTGTCTCAATGTCTCTGATTTCGCCAAGGATTTCAAATGCCATCACCATTCATTGCCTTGTTATACACTTCGGTTTTGGATTCTAACAAGCCGCATAAAAAAATAAAATAAGGGTATATGTTTTTATTTGCTTATAATCATCAACGTTAGGATCTATCGATTCTCATATATCAAATTTCAATGCGTTATCGATCGGAATCCACGACGACATACTACAAAGTACGATTAACGTGGATTCCGTATAGGGTCTTATCCTTCATCCCGCTATGTGTTTCATTATTGAAGTTTGAGTTGTATATTAAAAGAAAAATCATCGTAGAGGTAGATATCGCACCTGCCCCTCCCATTCATCCTCAAAACTACATTCCACAAGTAGCAAAATATCCTCTATTGCAACTCCAACAGGAACACCTCGGCTTACTTCAAAGATACCCGGCATGGGCTGGCCAGCAAACGGTCTCGAATACCATAGGGGTCAAATCGTGACTCATTCATTTTCCTGACTTTTTCTGCTTGCTGTTCTCCTTGCCGTAAATAATTCTTCACCTCTGTGCGTCGTCTCAGGTAGTAACCAATTACCGAATACACATCTGCGAGATTCAGTGTGGGGTATTGTTGAACAATTTCTTCAGCCGTTGCCCCCTCTAAGAAGGCTATTATAACTGTATCAAGAGTTATGCGGGTTTTGCTGATCCGCGCTATACCATCTGAATCTACTGTGAAAGGTATTGTCTCAGTTGCAGTTTTTAAGGTCATGGGATTCCTCTCCGTTGCTATCAAATCGTTAATATTGCTGTTAAAATCTTCGTCTTCCTTGACCTTGCAAAAAATATCTCATTTCTTGATGGGCACTAAATAACGGCCAGCAGTAGTCTGGCCAAGGGCAGCATATACGTTTTCTCTTTTTGGTATCCTTTTTCAATGTAGCGAAATTTTGGATTATTTTCCAAGAGCTCAATAACTTCAGACTCATTCACATTGTGCTTCCATTTAAGCTTCTCTACAATATCTTGAAGCCAGATTATTCCGTAAAAATTCAATACTGTTTCCCTCTGATGGATTTCTTATTTATAATGTATAGAATTATATCCATTGTCTTGCCAAGTGCGATATTAAAGCTGTTATTGTAGGAGTAACTGAATATTGGATAGGAGTCGTTTGATAAATAGCGTGATGATGGATATAACACATCTGGACTAGGCCACGCAGGTATTAGAGTACCAATATCTATAGGATTTGTAAAGAATTTTTCGGTAAATTGGATTGGATGAGCCGGCTTTAGGCTGCAGAATGG
>JAXHSZ010000057.1:0-2688 GCA_034190725.1 Thermodesulfobacteriota bacterium | reverse complement strand
CCTCAATGCTGCAACCGAACAAGCTGAACGGGGATTATCCGAGATGGCTGCAAATAAGACGGCAATAAGCAGTCTAACCAACTGGCCTTGGATTAGTGCCATCTTGAAAGCTTAATGGAATAAGGATCCTATTAAACAAAATAAAAAGAAAAATGTCTTCTTACATGTCTTATCGATCTTAACTTGTAACACAAAAGTGAAGGATCCGACATTCAGAGGATATGATTCTTTGTCATTCCAAGGAATCGGAATATGGGCATACCCAAATGAAGACAGGTAATATGACTCCTCGCTCCCTTTGGTCATTCAGTATGGCATTATAGAAACATAATCCCATTGGATATTTTAATACAAGGAACTCGAAAGATTCCATAATTGCAAGGAAGGGAATTCAATGGCTGAGAATAAAATGGTAGAGGAACTCGAAATCACCGGTTACTCAAAAGGATCTTTCAAAAAAGCCATAACAAAAGTCATAAAAGAAATACCTCTCACCATCTTCTTGAATGATAATGAAATTGTGACTCTCCTCTGTGCATATGGCCATTTGAAAGAGCTCGCAATCGGTTTTCTCAACTCAGAAGGACTGATCGATTCCATGGATGACATAGAGTCTATTCATGTAGATGATGACAAGGGCATCGTGGAGATATTCACCAGGAGTCGCAGTAAACTCTCTGAAAAGCTCTTTATGAAGAGGGTCATACCGTCAGGCTGTGGTAAGGGAAGTAGTTTTTACAATGTCATGGACTCCTTAAAGTGCAAGAAAATCGATTCTCAACTTCGAGTCTCTACCGATCAGGTCCAGAGTTTAATGAAAAAACTCCACAGTCTTTCAAATCTCTATAAATCCACCAGAGGTGTGCACAACTCCGCCCTGGCAATACCTGAGAGAATTTTGATGTTCAGAGAGGATATAGGAAGGCATAATGCAGTGGATAAGATAAACGGGGAATGTCTCTTACAGAGGATACAACTCGATGACAAAATTCTCATCACTACTGGTCGGATTACTTCCGAGATACTTATCAAGACGGGAAAGATGGGGATACCTGTCTTGATATCCCGTTCGGCCGCGACGCATCTGGCAGTTTCCATGGCCAAAGAGATTGGTATAACGAGTTTGGGGTATGTTCGAGGAGGCAGTTTCACCGTGTATACCCATCCTGAGAGGATTGAGTATTGATAGACAAGTAAATGAAATACCAGAGATTTTGTTATTTGACTTTATTGAAGCCAAGGATTTCTCCTTCATGCTCTCCACTCCTGCACAATCCCTCTGAGTCAGAACAAAATACTGGAAACTTGATTTATGGCATGATTTATGCAAGAAAATAAACTTTGTGCGACAGTTAAAATTTCTTTAGTAGTGTGGCTTTTATGAAAGCTTATTCTTTTATTATAACAGGTTAGCTTTTAAATGAGTCGCATGGGTGACAAGCAAATTACAATCCGTGTCAAACTCGCATCTCTCCCCTCTTCTTTCTTATCACTCACCCAGATACTCAAACAATACCCACACAAAAAATTGACCGCCGTTGACTCTCTCTGACAGTTTTTATTTCATAATATTAAATTAATATCTTTTATTGATACTTCTAAGAAAGATGCCCTACACATTCCACTGCGCCTTAAGCAATATCAATTTCTTTCGAAACTTCACATCATTGATTCCCCGATATAAAGGTCTACAGGTCTTATTCATTATCATTCAGACACGAAATAAAGAGGTCTCTTATATTGACGTTTGTGTCAATATTTTGGCGAGTACTCAAGTTCCATGATGGAGTGAATAGAGTAAGGAAATATACAAAACAATACACCATTGTCGCACTCCATCACCAGGCTGTCTTTGCCTGATTCGTGTTTCCAGGATCCTTAAAATAGGTACTCTTTTTTGGTGACTCAGTAATTTTCATAAAAAGATCATTTAAATCATGACAATATGCATTCCGAAAATGGATAAGGGAAAGAATTGCACTCTGATACTCTGTACGGCTGGGGAAAAATATCACAAAGGAGATTTTTACCGGATTCCTGCTCTTCTTGCTTATCAAATAGGACGTATATAGAATCCATCATGGTCTTTTACCAATATGCGGAAAGAGGTGATATTTCAATAAGATATCATTCTCGAAATAAGCTTTTCCTGATAATTGAAACTGTTATGAAGGGATAAAAGATTTGGAAACGTAACATGTGAAATCATCTCTATAATATAAACCAGAAGTGAAATATCTTCTTGATGAAAGAGAATACCATAGGAGATTGAAGAGAAAAAGTGACACATATAAGAGCAGTTAAAAGAGATATGGTCCAGTGCCATAAGAAAGAGATTGAACCTTATGCATTTGAAGAACAATATTCTGGTAAAGCGATCTTAACAGACGACATTATCCTCATTGTCCAAGATGGAGTACTGAAGTTTGCAAACTCAGCGATGTCTACCGTGACCCATTGGAGTGCCGAAGAATGTATCGGCAAGGATTTTGCCAAGTTATTGTCTGAAGATTCTTTCAGGAAAATAAAAGAGGAATATGAAAAGAAGATGGCAGACAAAGAGGTGCCGCATTTTCGCAAGATTGAGATCATTGATAATGAAGGAAACATACTGCCGGTAGAACTGAGTGCAGAGACAACCGAATATGAAGGAAGGAAGGCATTCCTGTTCGTTCTGAGAGATATCGC
>JAXHSZ010000569.1:0-3456 GCA_034190725.1 Thermodesulfobacteriota bacterium | reverse complement strand
CTTCTGCCCATTGCACAGCTTCAACATATTCCTCACGGTTTATCTTCCTGGAGATTTCCGGGTATTCGAATGCTTTATACACAGGAGTATACTGAGACATTATATTGAAGTATGTGTCTTTGGGAAGATTTCTTGCAATCCATTGGATCACATCCTTTGTCCCGCCGACCCTATTGGGCATCACCAGATGACGGATCATCAGCCCTCTGTACATAAGACCATCAGATGCAGGCTTAGCAACGCCTACTTGTTGGTGCATCTCCAATAGAGCCTTCTTTGTGTTTTCAGGATAAGTGTCTGCATCAGACGAATATTTTGCTGACATCCGGCTATTGGCATACTTGAAATCAGGAAGGTAAATATCAATGATACCGTCCAATTTTCTTAGTATTTCTAATCGCTCCCATCCGCATGTATTATACACAAGGGGAAGTCTCAAACCTTTGCTTGCCGCCCTATCAATCGCAAGGATAATATGAGGAGAATAATGGGTGGGTGTGACAAAATTGATATTGTGGCATCCCATCTCTTGAAGATGGAGCATCATCTCCGCCATATGTTCAATACTTCTTGCTTCTCCTCTCCCTCCCTGGCTGACTTCCCAATTGATACAAAAGACACACCTCAGCCCACAGTTGGTAAGGAATATGGTTCCAGAACCACCAGTTCCCACAAGTGGTCTTTCCTCTCCATAGTGAGGATGATATGATGCAATTTCAAGTTGAGAAGTGCTCCCACAAAATCCCCTTTGTCCGTTGAGTCGGTGAGCGCCGCATTTCCTTGGACACAGCCTGCAGCTCTTCATAATGTTCCAGAGTTCTTCACCTCTTCTTTTTAACTCTCCGCTTCTATGAAGCTTGAGATAAGGCGGTTGGAAATCTGGATTGATATGCGCTGTTCTCGTGATTGAAGAACGAATTTTTTCTCCACGTTCGAGGTCATTCATGAGAGAAGTTGACTTCTCCTTATTATTGCATGAGGTAATCAAGGGAATAGATGTTGAAATGACACCGGACAAAGCACAGTAAATGCACGATTGAATAAACTGTCTTCTCGATTGGTCTTTCATGTCAAATACCCCCTTACTCGAGTATTTCATTGCGTTATCGGTCATAATCCTTGACAAAATGCGACAACGAACGATTACCCAGATTCCTCCTTTTCACCTTGTGAAATTCACAAGAAGCGTTCTCAATGTACAATTCAATCAAATTGTAATATAATGAGGTTTTTAAGTCAATGACTTCAAAGCCTTTCAAGTGACATTGATCAACTCAACAACGTACTTAATGTGTTATAAAGAGGGGACAAAAGGCTATGGAAAAGAGAAAACAACTGATACATCCTGTATCAGAATCAGAAATAAAGGACTGCTATACTCCGGAGGACATAGAGGGACTCGAGTATGCCCATATGCTTGGACTGCCGGGTGAATATCCCTTTACCCGCGGAATATATCCAAAGATGTACCGCAAAAGGCTGTGGTCTATGAGGCAGTACTCCGGGTTTGGTACTGCGGAAGAAACAAATACGAGATGGAAAGCACTGCTTGCCAGCGGCCAGCACGGTGTGAGCACAGCTACGGACCTGGCCACCCAATTGGGGTATGATTCAGATGATCCGTTTGTTGAGGATGAAGTAGGCAGGGTTGGCTTGGCCATTGATACATTAAAAGATATGGAGGTGCTCTTTCATGATATCCCTTTAGATCGGACACCTGTTTCAGTGAATAATGCAGTCTCTTCTGCCATAGTTTTGATGGCCATGTACATAGCGACGGCAGAGAAACACGGTGTTCCCTTAGACAAGCTCAGCGGCACAACAAACAATGATGTCCTTTCGGAATATGTTGGCAGAGGGCTATGGGTCTTTCCTCCCAAACCTTCTCTTCGGCTCATGGCTGATATTGTAGTATTTTGCATAGAGAATATGCCCGCATTCTATCCTTTGCATATTCGAGGTGGGCTGTACAATGAATCAGGCGGCACTGAAGCACAGGAAATAGGCTTTGGTTTCGCAGACTCTATTGCCTATTTCGAAGAATTGATTGGGAGAGGTTTACATATCGATCAGATTGGTCCACGGGTGACTTTCTTCTTTAAATCTACCCATCGCATATTCCATGAAGCAGCCAAATTCCGTGCTGCCAGACGAATCTGGGCCAGACTCATGCAGGAACAATTTGGTGCTACAAATAAAAACTCTCTCTGTCTCAGAGTCAACACTTCAGTAGGGGGACGGAAGTTCGCCTCGAAAGAGATCGAGCTGAACCTGGTACGAGGCGCTTATGGAACTTTGGGAGCAGTATTGGGTGGCGTACAAGGAATGATGGTAACCGGGATAGACGAAGCCTATGCTATCCCGACGGAAAAGACTGCATGTCAGGGATTAAAAGTGCAGCAGATACTCGCCTATGAAACCGATGTGACCGAGACCGCCGATCCGCTGGGAGGATCATATTTTATAGAAGCGTTAACGAATCAGATGGAAGAAGAGATACTCAAGGCTATGAAAGAGATTGAAGAGCAGGGGGGAGCAGTAAAAGCAATAGAGAAGGGATTCACCCAGAAAAGAGTTACGGAAAGAGGATATCGACTCCATCGAGAAATGGAAACCGGCCAGAGGGTCATAGTGGGAGTAAATAAATATTGCAGTGAGCCTGAAACGATTGAAGACAGAGAAGCAGCACTGAAATTACATAAACCCAATCCTGAATCGGTTCGGAATCAGATCGAACGTCTCAAGCAGGTCAAGGCTGAAAGGGACAGCAGGGAAGTGCAAAAACAGCTGGAAAGACTCAGACAAGCGGCCATAAGAACGGAAAATCTCATGCCTTACGTGATCGATGCAGTAAAAGCCTATGCTTCTGTGGGTGAGATCATGGGCATTCTCAAAGGGGTATTCGGCGTATTCCAGGAACCGGTGTTTATTTAGAAGACTTTGAGATGAAGATAAAGATTTATCCTGTCTTCAATTACTACAAGCTTAAGAAACCCTTAATTTGTCCATGAGAAGTGAAACATCTTCATTATCTTCCATATTCATTATAAGATCTATGGCCTTTTCTGTACTTTCCTCTCCAAGAATTGGCATAGCGTTATTTCGGAACTTGTCTGTTAATTCATCATCACTCATTCTTGCCTTTTCCGGCCAGGGATTCCCCTTTTTCCAATCCTTTTCTTCTTGCAAGACCTTTCCTCGTGCAATGACTTCCACTTTCGAAAGAGGTAACCTCGGATCATCCAAGATCTTTCTTCCATATTCAGGGTGAGCGCAAACCTCTACTCTTTCAAGGAAATCTTTTATGTCAGGATTCTCGAGGGTTTCCTTCTTCTGCCAATCAGCCCCACTTTGTATTCTGAATGCTGCAGCTGCAAATGGGTAGCGAGCCAGGAACTGAGCATCAACATGACTGTGCATTTCAGTAACATTCCATGCGGGCAGTGTGACTAACGG
>JAXHSZ010000568.1:0-20638 GCA_034190725.1 Thermodesulfobacteriota bacterium | reverse complement strand
TACAGCAATTGGTCTCCTGGTTCGGTTTACAAAAAGCAACCGGGACTCATAGGTCGCAATGGATGGTGTGCAATATCCTTGCTGAACAAAAAGAGGTACACAGGTTACGAAAATGAAATCCAAAGAGGAACTTCAACGTATACTCAGTCGTATAGATCGTAAAGGATACAAGTCATATAAAGAGCTACAAGGAGAATATGATTTCTCTTTCTTTACTCTCTTCATAGACCATGTTCAGGGAGATCCCTTTGCTTCTCCCTCCAGGGTCAGGGCAAGAATTTCTCAAAAGACGGCTGCCTTTCCTGATGAACTGTCCGCCACAAAAACACGAAGAATCGCCCTGGGAGACTACCTTACAAGGCAGTTTCAAAAGGCCGTACGAGAGGGCGTCAAAGGAAACAGGGGGATTGGTAACAGTGGCGTTATAGGGATCGATACGCCTGGGCAAGAGGTGCTGGAGAGGACCTCGGTTCTGATCACTAAAGACTTCGTGGAGGCCAGGTTTGTAATGGGCCTGCCTGCCTCGGGCAGGACCGTCCTTTCCCGACAAGCTTCCGAGATGTTTTTTCAGGAGGTGCCCGGTCTTGTAAAGAAATCTTTGGAATGGAGAAATCTCAACTCTCAGGAAATAAAAGATCACGTCGAGGTGGTCGAAGATCAGGAGTACATCAGAGACCGGCTGAGCGACTTCGGCCTGATTTCGTTTGTGGCAAATGGCTCCATACTCCCTCGAAAAAGCGGAGTGGACGACCGTCCTCTCTCATATGCAGTTGATCCTTCCTCTCATGTGATCCCTTTTTATTCTCCCCCGTCTCTGGAAGTGGAATTGAATGCCCTAAACAGGGGGGCCGTAAAGGGCATGGGCCTACCACAAGGAGTCACGCTCATAGTGGGTGGTGGATTTCATGGGAAATCCACCTTACTTAATGCGGTGGAAAGGGGCGTTTACTCCCATATTCCTGGAGATGGGAGGGAATATGTGGTAACTGATCCGAGTGCCGTAAAGATACGGGCTGAGGATGGAAGACGGATTGAGAAAGTGAACATAAGTCCATTTATTCAAAACCTTCCCTTTGGAAAAGACACATTGGCCTTCTCCACTGAAAATGCCAGTGGGAGTACATCGCAAGCTGCAAATATAATGGAGGCCCTTGAATTAGGAACATCGGCCCTCTTGATGGATGAGGATACTTCCGCTACAAATTTCATGATCAGGGATCTGAGAATGCAAGAGCTCGTGTCCAAGGACAAGGAGCCAATAACACCTTTTCTTGACAAAGTGAGACAACTTTATGTAGAATTGGGGGTCTCTACCATCCTTGTCATGGGTGGATCGGGAGACTATTTCGATGTGGCGGATACCGTCATAATGCTGGATGAATATAAACCAATAGATGTTACCACCAGGACCAAAGAGATCATAGGAAAACTCAAAAATGAACGGATAAAAGAAGGGGGAGACAGCTTCGGAGACATATCCCATCGGGTGCCGTTGCCTGAAAGTTTCAACCCAAAAAGGGGTAAAAGGGAAGTAAAGATTGACGTCAAGGGACTGAAAAGTATCATGTATGGGAGGACCTCCATAGACCTCTCTTATGTTGAGCAACTCCTCGATATGAGCCAGACCAGAGCTATTGGAGATATGATCCACTTTTATGCCAAGAGATATTTGCAAGGAGAAAGATCCCTGAGAGTTGGCTTGAGTGAAGTAATAAAATACGTTGAAGAAAAAGGATTAGATTCACTCTCACCTTACACTGTGGGAAACTATGCCATGCCCAGGATATTCGAAGTGGCAGCAACTATAAACAGAATGAGGACGTTGAAGGTAATGTGGACTGAACAGTGTTTTTAACGATCGTATGCTCACATCGGTTATACGTGCCATTTGAAAGGGAGGTATGAATCGTATGGGTAAAATCAATGTTGCAGTGGTTGGTATCGGGAACTGTGCCAGCTCTCTGATTCAAGGAATCCATTATTATGGTCAGACGCGAGAAGAAGATGCGATCGGTTTGATGCACTGGGAGATCAATGGATATCTGCCTGCAGACATAGAGATCGTAGCAGCCTTTGATATCGATAAACGAAAAGTAGGCAAAGACATTTCTGAAGCGATCTTCCAGACACCCAATTGCACCACTGTGTTCTGTACGGATATACCTAAAAAAGGTGTATCGGTCCATATGGGAAGAATATTGGATGGCTTCTCCAAAGATATGAGAAACTATGAGGACAAGTATACATTTGTGTTGGCAGATGAATCGGAGCCTACTCAGGATGAGGTGGTGAATATTCTGAAACGATCGGGGGCTGAAATTCTATTGAACTATCTGCCTGTGGGTTCTGAAGAGGCTACAAGATTCTATGCGGACTGCTGCTTGGAAGCGAGTGTTGCTTTTATCAACAATATCCCTGTCTTCATAGCAAGCGACCCGGTCTGGGCAAAACGTTTTGAAGCGAAGGGGCTGCCCATTATCGGTGATGACATTAAAGCCCAACTGGGAGCCACAATTACCCATCGCACATTAATGGATCTGTTCAGGAAACGTGGTGTCAAACTTGACCGGACCTATCAACTCAACACAGGTGGAAACACAGATTTCCTCAATATGCTGGACCGGAGCCGTCTTGAATCCAAGAAAGTGTCAAAGACCGAGGCGGTTCAATCCGTTGCAGGGAAACGGATACATGACGAGAATATCCATATCGGTCCCAGTGACTATGTTTCATGGCAAAAAGATAATAAAATCTGTTTCTTGCGTATGGAAGGCAGGCTGTTTGGAAACGTGCCCATGAATCTGGAATTGCGTCTGTCAGTGGAAGATTCGCCCAATTCCGCAGGAGTAGCAATCGATGCCATCCGCTGTTGTAAGCTGGCTTTGGAACGTAGTGAATCAGGTATCCTCTCTGGTCCATCCGCTTACTTCTGTAAACATCCACCCTTACAGTATACGGACGATGAGGCATACTCCTTGACTGAAGATTTCATCAAAAGCACTCGAGGGAAAATCCATAAGTCTCATGTTCGAGCACTTTACTAGTGTTCATCCTCAAATGTGATATTCTTCGATCTGTATGGTAATCTGGGTTTATATCTTGCCGGTTCTTTGTATGGTTTGCTTCTTATGAACTCCAATCTACCATATGGATGTATGTAGTAATGGGATTGCAGCCTGTGTTTGTTTTTTTAGGCATTTACCAAGTAGTGCCAATCTATAAATGGCTATTTTCCGCAATATCTGTTTCAGACTCAGATGTAAGGGCACGTAGCAACGTGCCCCTACATACCCAATGTATTCCTGCGGTTAAAATCTTCGTCTTCCTCGACCTTGCAGAAAATATCTCATTTCTGGATGGACACCAAGTAGGAAAGCAAGTGTCCTGACAAATGATGATGTCTTGTGAATCTCTCTAGATCAAATGGATACCGCTTGCCAGTTCTTTTTGTTTTTTAAGAATTATCCGGGCATCTACTACTGTGATACCATCCTCATGGGCGATAACGGGGTTGAGATCCATCTCTTGAATTTGAGGGTATGCTTCAATGATCTCTGAAATGGTCAAAAGCAGGCTGTATATGGCTTGTTTATCCACAGGGGGCCTGCCCCGCACCCCATTCAGAATGGGGAAAGATCGTATCTCTGAGACCATCTTTTTAGGAGCTGTTCGGGATATTGGCAGCACGCGGAACGACACATCCCTGAGCACCTCCACAAGGATACCACCGATCCCGAACATAATCACCGGCCCGAACTGATCATCTATTTTTGTTCCGATAATAATCTCCACACCGTCACCTGCCATCCGAGAAAGAATACAGCCCTTAATATCAGCCTTTTCATTATATTGTCTGGCATTCTCAATAATTCTGTTATATGCATCTCTTATTTCATCTTCTGTTTCCAGGTTGAGTTCAACCCCGCCTGCATCGGACTTATGAAGAATATCCGGCGATACGATCTTTAATGCGACTTTCCCGTCCAGCTCATTCGCAATTTTCACTGCATCGTCCGTATCTTCGGCCAATCGATCGAGGGATACCGGAGCCCCATGGAGTTGTAAAAGCTCTTTACCTTCATGTTCGAGGAGTACATTTCTTCCCTCTTTCTTCGCTTTTGAGATGATTGTTTCTCCCTCCTTCTTTGCCTTTGTACCCCAGTTAAACACAAAACTCGCTTTTGCGTGATGCACCCTGGAATAATGACCATACTGAGAAAGTACGGCTGTACATTTACACGCAATATCCAGGGAATCATACACTGGAATATCATAATACCTTAAAAGCTCCAGAGAGTGAGGTTTTGCAAAGTTGTAGAGACTGTGTAATACGATGGGTTTTCCTGTCCTCTTCACGAGCTTCCCCATTTGATGGGCTGCGTCTTCTTCGCTGAACCTGAGTCTTTCAGCAAACCGTATGCCGTACCCTCCGAATAGCCCTACAATAAGAAGACCTCCAACATTTCTGTCTTCAAGGAGGATACGAGCACAGTCGGCAAAAATGGCCGGATTGGAGTCCGTTCCTCCTGCAACATCAATGGGATTCTGCACCGTAGCATTGGATGGGAGTATCTCTCTCAGGCTTGCCTGGGTTTTTTTACTCAGGGCGGGAATTTGCACACCATGGTCTGTAAGGAGATCTGCGGCTATAGTAGCATGGCCTCCACCATCGGCAAGGATAGCTATTCTATTGTTATAAATGGGTGGAAGGCTTGACAAAGTTTCTGCAACAGGAAAAAGTTGATCGGAATTCTCAATATTAATAATTCCTGCCCGTTCAAAAGAAGTTCTGGCAACCTCTGATATTCCGGCGAGAGCTCCTGTATGGGATCCTGCTGATTTCTTTCCGGTGGATGATCGGCCGCTCTTTAAGAGGACAATCGGTTTCTCAGTGGTGGTCTTATAAGCTTCCTGGAGAAACTTTCTTCCGTCTCTCAGCCCTTCCACATACATCAGAATCAATTTTGTATCCGGATCATTCTTGAAGAACTCCAGATACTCATGGAACTTCACATCCGCCTCGTTCCCAACCCCAACATAATAGGAAAATCCTTTTTGACTCTTCAGTTTCGCTTCTGTAATGATATGTAAAGCGATATTCCCACTCTGTGTGAGCAGGGCGATGTCCCCCTTTGGAACGTCTTGTATCCCCACAAGATTCAGGTTTTTCTTCACATTGATGATGCCGGACGTGTTTGGACCGATTACACGAATATTATACTTTTTTGCGGTGTCTACAATCTCATTTTCAAGCTTTTTTCCCTCTTCGCCCAGCTCTCCGAATCCACCTGCCACGATCACAGCCCCTGCAATCCCTTTCTTTCCACAATCCCTCAGTACGGGAGGTACGGTTTGGGCTGGTGTGGAGATCAATGCCACATCTACGGGTTTTTCTATGTCCATCGGACTCTTGTAACATCTCAGCCCCAGAATGCTCTCCTCACGTGGATTCACAGGATAGATATCCCCTTCATATTTCTCATCCAGCAGTATCTTTATGGTCTGAAATCCTCTCTTCTTCTCATCTCGTGATGCACCGATTACTGCCACGGATTCTGCATTGAGAATTCTTTCAAGTTCCATGTTATTTTCCTTTGTATATGGGTTTTCTTTTTTCATTGAAGGATCGTATGCCCTCTTGCCAATCCTCAGTATCCATACAGGAGAGGATCGCCTCTGTTTCCAAAGCCAGGACCGTTTCAATGTCCAGCCCTGGTGTTTGATGGAGGCGCTTTTTTGCGAATTCCATTGAAACGGGCGCTTTTTCTGAGAGGTCATTGGCAAATGCTCTGGTTTCTTTCATCAGACTCTCTGAAGAAAGGCACCTGAGAGCCAAACCAATATTCATTGCGGTTTTTCCGTCTATGATCTTTCCGGAGTAGATAAGTTCTTTTGCTCTGGTCAAACCAATGATTCTGGGGAGGTGATATGTCACACCTCCACCTACGAAAGAGCCCAATCCTGTCTCAGGGAAACCGATTGTAGCATCCTCAGCCATAAAGATGAAGTCACAACTCAGAGCCATTTCAGCACCGGCTCCCCTCGCAGGACCATTGACAGCGGCAATGATAGGCTTAGGAAAAGTATAGAGTCTTCTTGTTGTTTCATGGGCGAGCGTAATATATTCTCTTTTCTGTGCATGGCTTCGGTCTCCCATTGAATGTTTTTTCAGATCGGCACCTGCACAGAAAGCCTGTTTTTCGACACCTCCTTTTTTCAAGACTGAACCTGTGAGAATGAGGGTGCGAACTTCATCATCGGAACCAGCGAGTCTCAGTGCGTCCTGAATCTCCATATACATCTCTTCAATGACTGCATTCATCCGTTCAGGACGGTTCAGTTTAATCGTGCCGATCCTGTCTTTTTGATAATACTCAATCGTATCATAATTCATTTTATGCTCCTCATTTGAAGGTGATCTTCTGACATCCTTTTCAACATAAATATCTTTTCAGGTCAAGTAAAATGTCATTAATACTCCATCGACACTTTAGGGTAATCCCGTTAATAAATTGTTTGTACAGCCTCTTTTCTCACATAAATTGAGCTTTTTACTTGTTCTCAGTTCACTCAGCAAAATCATAACAACTCAGTCTATCGCCCTCTTACAACTTATGATTTTTGTGATCAGCTCGCTAAGAATAAATTAGAGGAAAATTCACTATGTGTTCGTAAAAAGGTCTTTCAAACCGCCTGCAAAAAATATCACAGTAGGATGAAAAATGAATTATTCAATTCGGATGGGGATTATTGAAATATGACCAAAGGTGAACACTTTTTGTTGACATGAGAGGCTAATTTCGATAGGGTCGTGTTAGAAATTGGCGGTAGGGTGGTCGTTTACACAAATTATTTAATAAGGAGGGATGACTATGGTAGGAATTACTTCTTACGGGGCCTATGTTCCAATGTACAGAATGAGTCATCAGACATTGGCCCAAACTTGGGGTGGCTTTGGCGGAAAGGGAGAAAAGGCCGTTGCCAACTGGGATGAGGACAGCCTCACCATGGCCACGGAATCCGCCATCGACTGTCTGAACGGTATGGACAGGTCACTCATCGATGGCCTCTACTTTGCCACTACGACTCCGGTTTACAGAGAAAAACAGAATGCAAGCATTATATCTAAAGTGGTTGATCTGCGACGAGACATAGTAACAGCAGATTTTACCAATTCAGTGAGGGGAGGGACAAGCGCTTTAAGAGCTGCTATCGACGCAGTTAGTGCCAGATCAGCCAAGAAATTTTTGGTTGCGGCTGCTGATTGTCGTGTACCGGCTCCTGATTCGGAATTTGAGAAGCTCTTCGGCGATGGTTCCGCTGCCCTCTTGATAGGCGACTCGGATGTTGCCGTGGAAATTGAAGGTGTGGCCAGTATATCCAGTGATTTCATTGATATATGGAAGAAAGAGGAAGACAGGTTCGTTCAAGCGTGGGAGGGACGATTTGTAATCACCCAAGGGTACCTTGCCCATCTTGGAGAGGTGATATCTCTGCTTTTTAAGAAGTACAATGTTACCCCGAAAGATTTCACAAAAGCTGTATTCTATGCCCATGACAAAAGAAGGCACGGTCAACTGGCAAAGAAGCTGGGATTCGATCCAGCGACCCAAGTGCAAGATCCTCTCCTTACTACAGTAGGTCACACCGGATCTGCTCAAGCGATGATGACACTTGTGGCAGCCCTTGAAGAAGCTCAGCCTGGAGACAGAATCCTCTTTGCAAATTATGGTGATGGTGCTGATGCTTTCATCCTTAAAGTGACAGAAAATATAGAGAAGATCAGGGACCGACGAGGTATAAAGAGGAACCTTGAATCAAAGATGGATTTGTCAAATTATGGAAAGTATCTCCATTTCCGTAATCTTATGGACTGGGGTGCTCGACGGGAGCCGGACAGATTTGCAGCAGTGACCATGTCATGGAGAGACAGAGATTGGGTTCTCAGTTGTCACGGACACAAGTGCAGGCAGTGCGGAACCATACAATTCCCCATGCAGAGAATATGCACGTGGTGTCAGGCCAAAGATGACTTTGATGAGATCAGACTCTCGGACAAGAAAGGCACGCTCTTCACTTATAGTATGGACAACCTTGCCACATCAGTGGACAAACCCACTGTAATTGCTATCGTCAACATAGACGGAGGAGGAAGACTCTCCACCACACTGACAGATCGGGATCCTCAAAAAATCACCCCTGATATGTCGGTGGAATTCACATTCAGGAAGGTTCATTTGGCACAAGGTGTTCAAAACTACTTCTGGAAATGCCGTCCGGTAAGGGCATAAGGAGGGACATAAAATGGCAGAGAGTTTTAAGGATAAGGTTGCAATTATCGGCATGGGTTGTTCCAAGTTTGGTGAGAACTGGGACATGGGAAGCGATGATATGATAGTAGAGGCTACTTATGGGGCATTGGAAGATGCGGGCATAGAGATGACTGATATAGATGCCGCATGGGTAGGAACCATAGGATGTACCGGCACTGGTGGCGGTATGTCGTCAACAGGGATCACAGGGGCATCCATATCCATGCCCTTGAAGCTCCAATACAAACCCGTTACCCACGTTGAAAACGGATGCGCCACAGGGACGGATGCACTCAGAAACGCCGCTTTCGCCGTGGCAGCCAAAGTATACGATATTGTCCTTGTCGTAGGCGTTGAGAAACTCAAAGATGCCGGTTTTGGAGGACTCGGTGAACTTTCCATACCGCCACATCCCGTATTTGAAGGGGGGATAACAGCCCCTGGAATGTATGCACTTGCGGCAACCAGATACTTTAAAAAATACGGACTCACCCCCGAAGAAGGCAAGAAGATGCTTGCAAAGGTTTCTGTCAAGAGCCATTACAATGCATCCAGAAATCCCAGGGCCCATCTGCGAAATGTGATCACTGAAGAGCAGGTGCTCAACGCACCTATTATTGCATGGCCACTTGGGTTATTCGATTGCTGTGGAGTGACGGACGGAGCCGCAGTAGCGATCCTTTGCCGAGCGGAGGATGCCAAGAAGTTCAGGGATGACTATGTAGTGATTAAAGGATTAGGGCTCTCCATAGGTCCGGGTCAAGGCAGTGTCAGGACTGATTATGACTTCACGATTTGGGATGAGACCGTTCATGCAAGTAAAGAAGCTTATACTATGGCAGGGGTAAAGGATCCCAGAAAGGAGATAGATCTGGTTGAGTGCCATGATTGTTTTTCCATCTCAGAGATCATAGCCGTGGAATCAATGGGACTGTGCGAGAGAGGAAAGGGCAAAGAGGACCTTGATGCAGGGGCATGGACGCAAGAGGGCGAGATACCTGTGAATCTCAGTGGGGGACTCAAAGCATTCGGTCATCCTATTGGAGCCAGCGGTTGCAGGGAGGCTTTTGAAGTATACAAGCAACTTCAAGGAAAAGCTGAGGATGAGTCCCGTCAGTTAAAAAATCCACGACTGGGGATGGTCCATAATCAAGCCGGTCTGCCCGGTAAATTCATGTGTGCAGTGGCCCTTTACGGTCTTCCATAGTCTGTGAGTGAGCATCTTTCAGGATTGAAAAAGTATACAAGTTTCTACACAGGGGGAATAGGTTGTTTGCTATTCCCCTTTTTTTTCGATCTTGATCTCAGATATTACTATTAACTCTTAAGTATTGTAGAGGACTTCAATACTTTTTCTTGACAAGCGACTTTCAATCCTATAGTGTCTTTTTATAGCTCATTAATGGGATTTTGTTGGTAATTAGTTGTATGGGACGCATGAGCCGTTCCAAAAAAATGGAGAAGGAGGATCTAATATGGTAGGGATTACTTCTTACGGGGCATACATCCCATGGTACAGGCTGTCCAGAATGGGCATAGCAATGACATGGGGTGTTCCCCCTTACGGGAAGGGAGAGAGATCTGTTGCGAACTTTGACGAAGACAGTCTGACTATGGCCGTCGAGGCGGGCAGAGGCTGTCTGAAAGGTGTTGATGAGAGCACGGTCGATGGATTTTATCTGGCTACCACTACATCTCCCTATGCTGAAAAGATGGTTTCCACAATAGGGGCCACAGCATTGGATTTAAACCGGAAGACACGCACCCTGGACTTTACCAATTCACTGAGGGCGGGAACCGGCGCTGTAATTGCGGCCTTAGATGCACTTAAGGCAAGATCTTTGAATAATGTTCTCGTTGCTGCTTCAGACATGCGAATGGGACAAACCCAGGGGGAGATGGAACAGGTATTCGGGGATGGTTCTGCTGCATTATTAATCGGTAATACGGATGTCGCGGTAGAAATAGTCGACAGTATTTCCATATCCAGTGAAATGATGGATATTTGGCGGCCCAGTTCAGAGTCCTTTGTCCGCTCATGGGAGGAGCGGTTCTGGTTGGATGTGGGATACAAGAAACTTGTTCCGGAGACGGCAACCGCCTTATTGGAGAAGCACAAGATGACCCCAAAGGACTTCAGCAGGGTTGTCATTACAGGCCCGAATGTCCGAAGACAGCAGGCAATAGCACGATCTCTGGGTCTGTCCCCTGAACAGGTCAAGGATTCCATACTTCCCAACGTGGGAAACACGGGAACAGCACTTCCATTGATGATGCTTATCGAGGTGCTGGAGGAGGCAAAGGCCGGGGACAATATCCTGGTATTATCCTATGCCAACGGTTGCGATGCTCTTTTACTGAAGGCCACAGAAAATATCAACAAGATGAAAAACGGGGCTGGGATACAGAAACAACTGGCTTCCAAAAAAGAAATTCCGAGTTATCAAAAATATCTGAACTTCAGAGGACTTGTGCCTAAAGCCCCGGCTGCTCGGCCAAGCCGAAACCCTGTGGCAGCCGTGGCCATGTGGAGACATGCCCAAGACAATCTTGCCCTCTATGGATCGAAGTGTACGGCCTGTGGTACTCAACAGTATCCCCCACAGCGTGTATGCGTAAAATGCCATGCCAGGGATCAACGAGAAAAAGTGAAACTGCCCGATCAAAAGTTGAATGTCTTTACCTATACTCAAGATAATCTGGCGGATTGTATTGATCCCCCGGCAGTTGTCGGTGTTGTGGAATTCGAAGGGGGTGGAAGAGCGGCATTTGATATGACCGACCGTGATCCGTCGGAAGTAAAAGTCGGCATGAATGTCGAATTCACTTTCCGGAAGCTCTTCTTCGACAGGGGAATTCACAATTACTATTGGAAGATCAGACCAGTAAGGTAAGGAGGAAGAAATGGGAGGAAGCATAAAAGATAGGGTCGCCATTATTGGGATGGGGTGTACAAAATTTGGTGAACGCTGGGATGCATGCGCAGAAGATATGATTGTTGAAGCAGCGTATGAAGCATATGAGGACGCCGGCATTGATCCCAAAGATATTAATGCAGCCTGGGTCGGGACTCTGTGGGGGCTGACCGGCATGACCATCGCCAAACCCCTGAAACTGAACTATATACCCATTACAAGGGTTGAAAACGGATGTGCAACCGGATCGGAAGCCATCAGAAATGCAGCTTATTCCATAGCTGCCGGGATAAACGATATCGCCTTGGCAGTCGGTTTTGAGAAACTGAAAGATCAGGGGTACAGCGGATTGGACCTCCCCTTTACCGCATCTGGAGGCGGTTTGATGGATGATGCTGCTGGGATAGCGCCTACAACCACTGCACCGGGAATGTTTGCGGTGATGGCCACAAAATACTTTGAAAGGTATGGTTTGAGTGCTGAAGAAGGCAAAAGGATGCTCGCCCGTATATCTTATAAAAGCCATAAGAATGGAGCGTTGAATCCAAAAGCCCATTTTCAGAGAGAGATAACCATTGAACAGGCAATGAACGCACCTCTTATATCATGGCCGTTAGGACTGTTCGACTGTTGTGGTGTGAGTGATGGTGCTGCAGCCGCCATTCTGGTGAGAGCGGATAAAGCCAAAGAGTTTCGAAAAGACCCTATGTATATTAAGGCCCTTCAGATTTCCATTGGCGGTGAAAACAGATTAAGAGATGATTATGATTATACTCATATTGAGGAGATATACCAGTCCGGTATCGCTGCATACAAAGAAGCAGGAGTAACAAAGCCCAGAGAAGAGATAGGCATGGCTGAAGTGCATGACTGCTTTTCCATTACAGAAGCGGTCTTCATGGAAGACCTGCAGTTCAGTCCCAGGGGCAAGGTCAGGGAAGATATAGAATCGGGATTTTTTGATCTGGACGGAGGACTTCCTGTACAACCTGATGGTGGTCTCAAGTGTTTTGGTCACCCAATTGGCGCGTCAGGCATAAGGATGCTTTACGAAATGTACTTGCAGTTCCAAGGAAAGGCCGGAAAACGCCAGATAGAGAATCCAAAGCTCGGTCTCACTAGCAACTTGGGAGGTGAGCCGCCGGGATGCTGTATCAGTAGCTTTATCGTGGGAGGTAAATTAGGATAGAGAGTTCAACCGGTAACATGTCAGAAAGACCATCCCCGTTATAGTCTGCTGGGATGGTCTTTTCTATCAAGGATACGGTTTTTACGAAAAACTGGGAATGAAATAAAGGTGTATATGAATCAGTATGGAGACAAAAAGAAGGGAAGTCTTTTTAATCTGTATGATGATCATGTCACTTCCGATAGGATTACTGTAATATTGTCGTAGCCTCCTGCGGATTTGGCTAACTCAATGAGATTTTCAGCTTTATGGGAGAGAGTTGTGTCAGACGAAAGGGCATCCTGAATGACCATATCATCTACCATATCGGTGAGACCATCAGAGCAGAGGAGAAAGATATCATGGAGCAAGGTTTTTCCCTGTACAAAATCCACGGATATGTTCTCCTCAATACCTACGGCCCTGAGAATAATATTGCGAAGGGAATGGTTTTTTGCTTCCTCAAGGGTAATGAGACCTTTATCGATCTGGTCCTGCACAAGGGAGTGATCGCGTGTAAGCTGTTTTAATTGTCCCTTCCTGAGACGATAGGTGCGACTGTCTCCCACATGACCCAGGATAAAGCCTTCATTGTAGAAGGCCATAAGCTCGGCAGTACAGCCCATTCCCTTATGATGGGGATTTTCATTGACATGACTCAGAATACCATCATTGGCATATTGGAAAGCCCTCAGCACAAGGTCCGCTGCATCCTTTTCCGATTGGCCGCCTGTATTTGAGAAGACTTCAACGGAATGTTCCACAAAGATACGACTGGCCAGTTCACCGGCTGCCGCTCCACCCATACCGTCCGCGAGAATACAAAGTCCCAGTTCAGGCCTCACCATGAAATCGTCTTCATTGTGAGAACGTTTCAGTCCCACATCTGATTTGCCGACCGACACAATCTTTTGTGTGCGTTTATGTAGAAAACCGAACATAATAATCCACAATTGTAAAAATAATAAGATTAATACTCACTTTACCCAAAATCAGGAGAGGAGTCAAATCTATTTTTGTTCATGGAGACAATTATTCATTATAAATCGTCACTTTCAGGAAAAAATGTACGCCATGATGAGAGTTGTTGAGGCCGAACTTTTCCATTTGATTTATTGATAAATAGCTGCTAGATTGCATAAAATTTAAAATTACTACCGAGTGTTCATCCAAAATTGAGAATTTTTCTGAAAGGGCCAGTAAGACCAAGATTTTAAGGGCAAGAATCTACTGTGTATGTAGGGGCACATTGCAATATGCCCCTACATCTGAGTCTCATGCAGAGATTGCGGAAAAGAGCCATTTATGGATGGGCACTGCCTGAGAGGAGAGAATATTGGTAGGGAAGATGAAAGAACTTAAAAGGGGAGTTGTCACCGGCCTCGGAATGATCACATCCCTCGGTAACAATGTCGGAGAGACCTGGGACAACCTTATTGCAGGTAAATCGGGTGTTTCTCATGTGTCACTCTGGACAGGCGATGCAGATGGATGTGATGAATCTGATACCTCCATTGCCGCCGGCAAAGTAAAGGACTTCAATCTCAGACAAACCTTGATTGAGAGGAAGAAGGCACCAGGCAAAGAGGTTTTCAAACAGATAAAACATATGGATGTGGCGAATCAATTTGCTCTTGCCGCCAGCCTTGAGGCTATTAATGACGCAGCCCTTTCTTCTGAAAAAGACATTGAAAAGGCGGGAGTCTACATTGCAACCGGGTTTGGAGGTATCTCAAGTTGGGAAGAGCAACACAAGAAACTGATAGATGATGGGATCAATAAGATCTCCCCTTTTCTCATTCCCAAGTTTTTGCATAATCTCTCCGCTGGGAATGTCGCAATAGTCTGTAAAGCAAAAGGTCCGAATGTGAGTGTCTCCACAGCCTGTGCAGCAGGAGCACACAGCATTGGCCTGGCCCTGCATTCCATCCAGCTTAATGAAGCAGACATCATCATTGCAGGTGGTACAGAAGCCCCTCTCACACCACTTGTTCATGCAGGATTTAGAAGAATGGGCGCCCTTTCCTCCAGGTATGAAAGGAATGGAGAATATTCCAGGGCCAGTCGACCGTTTGACATTGAACGTGACGGTTTTGTATTGGGTGAAGGAGCAGGTATCATGATCCTTGAAGAGCTGGACCATGCTTTAAGGAGAGGGGCCAGGATCTATGGAGAGATTACGGGCTTCGGCATGACCGGAGATGCAGAGCATATCACAAATCCGTGTCTGGAAGGAGTTGTTGAGTGTATGAGATTGGCAATACAGAGGGGTGGGATTGAACCAGACATGGTAGACTATATCAATCCCCATGCCACATCTACTCCTGTGGGGGATAAGAATGAAGCCCAGGCATTGCTGAGAGTATTTGGAACGAATAACAGAAGGCCATTCATAAGTGCAACAAAGGCTTCAACGGCACATACTTTGGGGGCCTCGGGTGCCATAGAAGCTATTCTTGCCATAAAAGCCCTTGAAACAGGCATTATTCCGTCCACAATTAACCTGGAACATATTGATCCAGAATGTGATGGCCTGAATCATGTGATGAATCAGGCCATTCGATCCCCAATAAGGTATGCCGTGTCAAACTCCTTTGGATTTGGCGGAACCAACGCTTCTCTGGTATTCAAGAAGTGGGAATAACTTTTTGATAGACCCTTACTCCGACCACCTCACCCTGCTCTCTTCTGCAGATCTCTCCACCTTCAGACAGTCCTGGGCGAACAGTCTTGTGAGATTTCTCATCACTTCTTCCAGTGGAAAATCAATATTATTTTCAATAAAAAAAGCAAAATCGTTGATCACTTCATTGATTTCCTCTCCATTGTGCAGACCAGGATATTTCTCAACCAGCCTGTTCAATATCAGGTCTCTTGTAAAATGAAAGTTATTTCGGTTTTCAATAAAGTCAATGTGTTTCTCGGACATTGGCAGGCTTTGTTTTTTCTTCTCCTCCAGGATGGATATCTGCGCATCAATGTCGGCAGTGAATCCATTTACTATCCGGTCGATCTCAGAACCGGATATGCCCGGTGTTTCAGAGACCGACCGATTCGCATCGTATTGATTCCAATCATCCGTGAGTATTTTTATTCCGTATTCTTCGTTTCTCTCCCTCACTTCAGTTCCCGGAAATGGGGCGAGAATATGGAAACCATACGCCGGATTCAAATCCGCTGCGAATCGAAGGGTCTCATGAACAGTCTCATGACTCTCGCCTGGAAGACCCAAGATATAAGAACCAAGCGAATCCATTCCAACTTCTACACAGAGTTGTATGGCTCTTTGAGCCTCTTCAAGGGTGATCTTCTTCTCAATGGTATTTAATATCTTCTGATCCCCACTTTCAATCCCAAAACACAACATCGTACATCCAGCTTTCTTCATCTTCTTGAGAAGGTCTTTGGAAACCGTATTTACTCTTGCAAATGCATTCCAAGGATGAGAAATTTTTCTTCTTATGATTTCATCGCAGATAGCAATGCATCTGTCCTTATTTGAAGTGAAGAGGTCGTCTACAATATTTATCTGTTTGAAACCCATGGAAGAGAGCATTTCAAATTCATCCACGACTCTCATCACATCAAAATATCTGACCTTTCTGCCCATCATCTTCCCACCGAGACAGAAAATACAGTTGTACGGGCATCCTCTTGAGGTGATCATATTTATTGGAAATGTCAATGCCTTATATCTGCTTAGAGGGACAAGATACCTTGCCGGATAAGGGAGAATATTTATATCTTCAATCAGAGGTCTCTCCTCATTATGAAGGATCCTTGCATCATCTCTGTATGATATGCCCCTGACATGACCTAAAGGAGACCTGGATCCGATAACTTCGAGGAGTTCGGTGAATGTTACTTCTCCTTCCCCTCTGACAATGAAATCCACGTGACTGTTGTCCCTGAGTATGTTTTCAGCGTCAAAGGTAACGTGGGGTCCTCCCATGACAGTGATGATGTCAGGACGCTCCTGTTGATAGTCCTGAAGCACCCCCAGAGCTGTTTTCACATTCATGGTCACCGATGTGGCACCTACCACATCCGGATTGTATTCCTTTACAACATGGGCAACGCGTTCTTTGCTATAATGAGTAATGATATAATCTTCAATCCTCACCTCGAACCCTTCTTCCAAAAGATATGCGGCCAGAGACATTAATCCGAACGGAGGGGTTGGGAATTCTTCAAAGGGATATGCCGGATTCACTAGGAGTACTTTCATTGAGACCTCTCTTCTTCACATGATATGCATAAAAGAAACAACCAGGGGATTCTCTCATCCTCAAGGTGGAGTTTTCACAGAATCATACAGGGAATGCTGTTGACTCATCAAAGGTCACTTTAAGAAAAAAAGTATAAGATATGTGGGAGTCTGTGTCAATGAAGAAGTGAAACCACTTCGGAAGTCATCAGGTTCAAAGGGCCAGAGGCACTCAATCCTTTTCTTTGAGGTTCTGTGTCCCTCTGAACAGTGCAACACATAAAAACCAGGGAACATGTCTTGTAGTGAAACATTTCAGTCAATATGTTTCGATATCATTTCCAGAAGTTCTTTCATTTGTGATGGATAATGGAAGGACAAATACAAAATCCTCAAAAAAGGTGCTCCTACTCCTGCTGTTTTGCTCAATCGGAGCATACAAGAAAAGATCTCAGTATTGGCGCCAATTCTGCCAACTTATTTTTGCATAGATCTCAAGACGATCAGACAGTACATGTATTAGAATCTGACCGTCGTCGAAGCTTGCTGATAGCTTGTTATTTTTTGCACTAAAATAAAACGATTTTCTCTTGTAATTTTGGATTTATCTGTTATCATTCCAACTAGGATATTCACTTCAGAATCAAGCCCAAACGGAGTTGTAATCAGATGAACAATACCATGAAATATTCGTTTTTTTTCGCCGTTTTGTTATTCGTTATGGAACTCTTCGTCCTTTTTCGTCTCCCCTTGGCATCTGATACATTTTTACAAAAGACAACCGAATGGACATTAGAAGGCATTGTGAATAGACTGAAAACCTCTCCACTCAATCAAGAAGTAGCTGATGATCCAAATGGCTTTCTTCACACATATCTGCCGGTTTTCGAACAACTGAAAAAGTACGATATCTCACATTTGCCAATGTCTGAAAAACGCATCATTGCACATCTGTTCAACAACTTAGGAACTGCGAATATAAGACTGATGCAGTACGAGCAAGCAATTTCTTACCTTGAACTGGCCGTGGGAATAGAACCGCAAAACGCCTTTGCCCATAGAAACCTCGGTTATGCATTAAAGGAGGTAGGGAAGGTAAATAAGAACAGGGTTTATTTACTGAAGGCGATTGAAGAGTATAAAAAGGTCATTGCGTTGGAGAAGAAAGATTCCGACCTTTATAAGAGAGTGAGCAGAGTAATATATAAAATTCAGAATGTATATTTACCCAGCATCGAATGACACGCATGCCAATGATTCCTTATTGCTTTTCTCAGCACCCCGCTCTTCCTTGACAAAATTCTCCATATACATATAATAAGACCTTCGTTAAAGAGACAGAATCGGTTGACTGATTGATCAATGTGTATCAATCATGTTGCCTGCTTTTTCTAAAGAAGGAGTATACCTCATGATCGGTTTGAAAGACAAGTTGGCTCACCTTACATTTCGAGAAGCCTGCAAATTACTCGGCCCTGAGGGTGATCGCCTCATCAGGGCTGGGGAAAATACGACATTGATATGAGTGAACAAGTTACCCTGACGAGGGACCTGTTCCAGCTCAATTTAGGTAAGGCGGTAGTCACGATCCGACTCAATTCTGTAAATAGACAAGAACTTGATTGTAAATGCAATGAGTGCACTACTCCTTGTGAACACATGGGTGTGGCCCTTTCAATCATACTTGAAGAAAAACTGGTATTGGGGCTTTCTGCTCCACCACCGGAAAGAGTCCCTGTTGAGAGTTTGAGTGATGAAGAGCTTGTCAGACAGGCCATAATGGACAGGGCCGAAAGGGCGAGCAATGAGAACATGACGATGAAATCCATATGCAAAAACGAGTTATGAACAGACTATACCGTAACAAACAGCGCTTCCGGCAAGACGTATAGAGTTGCTCTTCGGGGCTGGGACAGAGGGGAGTCCTATTGCACCTGTCCAGATTATCGAAAGAACCCCCTGGGGACATGCAAGCACATCATTCATGTTCTGGACATGGCCAAAAACACATTCAGCAGGAATGTGTGCATGACGCGGTATCAGCAAAAGGACATTTGCGTTTATGTGTGTTACAGCCAGGACCTGGAACTCCGTATTTTCACTCCTGAACGATTGAACCCTCAGGTCACTGAGATTGTCGAACCTCCCCTGGAAAGACCCATCAAAGATGTAAAGGATCTCTTAAGACGGATTAGAGCAATAGAAAACTTAGATGAGGAGGTCACCGTATTTCTGGATGCTGAAGAATATATGGGCAAGATACTTTACCGTGATCGGGTGAGGAACAAGGTTGAAGAGATCCGCAGAGACCCGAAAAACCATCCTTTACGAAATTCGCTCCTGAAGGAAAGACTCCTGCCTTATCAACTGGATGGGATTGCATTTGCCGTAGGTCAAGGAAGGAGTATCATAGCGGATGATATGAAGTTTGGGAAGACGATTCAAGGCATAGGGGTTGCCGAATTGCTGGCCCAGGATGCAGATATTTCAAAGGTCTTGATTATCTGTCCGGCATCTCTCAAGGCCCAGTGGAGGCTTGAGAGAGAACGTTTTACTCATCGTTCTTGCCAACTTGTGATTAGAACAGCAGAGGAAAGGGCTTCACTGTATGACGACTCGTCTTTTTTCACTGTCTGTAACTACGAGAGGGAATCGGGGTCAAGCTTTGAAAAAGGACAAACGAGGGAATCGGGGTCAAGCCTTGAAAAAGGACAAATGTTTTGAATTCAAATGCAAATATATAACGCAAATAAATGACTTCTGAAATCAGGGCATACCGGGCGGTTGAAGTTTTATCTTTAACCGCCTTTTTTTAGAGGAGGTCCTTCACAAACGTTCAGGATAAATTCGCAGGATCAAGGGAGTGAAACATTGGGGGAAGTTTACATAATGTCTGTTATGTAAAAGTGGGAGCGAGGGGAGGTGAATGGCCACATCCAATAATGATATCATTATCAGACGTGCTTAGCGGAGCGTATTCCCGCAATGTGAAGAGACCGGAGTTCCCGAAAGCCGATGAAGGCAGTCCGTAGCATGAGGGCAGGCGTATAATTACCCCATGGATGGATACAAAATGATTCATCTATTCAGGTAAAAACCTGAGTTACGTGTATCCGAATAGGATTTCAAGGGACCTTTTCCGATTCCCTGAGACAACATTTCTTGTACTTCTTTCCGCTGCCGCATATGCATGGATCATTGCGACCGATCTTTTTTATAAACGCATTCGCTTGCAACTGAGGCGCCTTCCTGTTTGCGTGAACCGCCATTTCATTCAATAAGGACCTGTAGGCTTTTGCGAAATTGTTCCTGGAAGTACCCATTCTCGAACTGTAGCGGGCATTCCTCATGTATTGGGTGCCCTTTTCCAGCCATATGTAAGCTGATTCATATTTTGTCTTCCTCCGGGCAATACAGGCAAGGGAAAAATATGGTTCAATGTATGTGGGATCGATTTGTATGGCTTTTTTGTAACAGGTTTCTGCTTTGGAAGGTTGATCTATTTCGTCGTAGATGTTTCCCAGACCAATATAGTTCTCAATATCCCGGGGATTTTTTCGTATATTGGTCAGATAAAACTTGATTCCTTCGGGTATCCCTGTCTTTTTTCCTCCGATTGTAGTTGTCATGAACCTGAAAGGACTCTTTTTGAATGCTTCTTCTCTTCTGGCTTTGTCTTTACCACTCAATATTTCCAGACGAAATTGTTCGGCAGCGATCTTTTTCATTCCGTCTGCTGTAATTTGAAAGTTCGGAGTCCGGTTGCAGTTGACGCAGGTAACATCCTTTGCAATATATGGAGGGATTTTTCCACTCGTACTCATGATGATCTGATCGACACGATATATATTCTCTTCACCGCAGTTCAGACACTTCAGTTCCACATCCACATAAGGTTTTACTGTTTCCAGCAACTTTCGGCGATGTCACCTAATCATTGTTTTTTTCTTGCCATCAGCCTTTCTTCAGTGTACAATTAGTAAACTCTGAATAGAAAGGAGATTGGCATGATAGACCTTACTAATCATTTCTGTCC
>JAXHSZ010000567.1:0-8258 GCA_034190725.1 Thermodesulfobacteriota bacterium | reverse complement strand
CTGGAATTGAAAAAGAGAGATCAAAAGGTTTTGAGATAAAACCTTTTGACCGGTTCAGATACAGAACCAGATATTTCACGGACAGTGGGATCATAGGGACCAAGGTATTTGTACAGAGATACTATGAGCAGTTCAAGCACCATTTCTCTTCAAAAAATGAAAAAGTCCCCAAAGGAATCAAAGGTTTGGACGACGTTTATTCAATGAAGCGTCTTTCAGAGAGGTTGTGATCCAGGGTAAAAATATTTTTCAATTGTAAAAAACGACGACAAGCATGACAACTCGCCCATTCAATCCACTGAAGCTCACTTATTCAATTCACAGAAAATTCCTTTACAATCCACATAGATATTGGTAATCTGGCGTTAAAGTGGCTCAGTTTAATGTTTGAATAGACTTTTCTTTAAATGTAAATCCCTTATTACACTAACTGCAGGGTTTATGGGTTTTGCCTTAAAATTGACCTAAAACAATATTTTGGTATAATTAATGAAGGTTCGTTTTTATATTGATAATGAAACAGGGCTTCCTCACATATATAGACATAAAGTGCGGGAAGATGAGGTCGAGGATGTACTCAAAAAGCCTGGCGAAGACCGTCCAGGAAAGGAAAACTCTCGTATTGCTATTGGATGTACAGACTCGGGGAGGTCGATACCTTCGAGTTATCTATGTTCCCGACCCTTCACCTGATAGTGTATTCGTAATCACTGCCTATGCCCTTCCCATTGGTGACGGCGAGCATTGTGCCGCATAATGAGTATAGAAGATTGGAGTGGATGTGGGAAACCATGAAGAGTCTGTAATCGTATGGACTGACTATATGAAGTATAGAGCAGAATTAAGAGGGTATGAGCTTTCAAAGGTTGAAGATATATTACGGCACTCGGGAGAAAAATATTTCGACACTACGACCCAACGTTTAATTGTAGTAGGTAAGCATAATGATAAACTGGTTGCAATTCCATATGAGAGACATGGAAGTAAAGTAATTCCAGTCACAATTCATGCAACCACACGACAACAAATTAATTTCCGACTTAAAACAGGGAGGTTTATATATGGATAAAACAAAAATGGCATATTTTAAGGATGAAGATATTCTGCATATAGTTATTTCTGAGGAAAAAGAAGCAGAGAGCATTGAATTAAGCCCAAATATTACGGCCGAGTTGAATGAAAGCGGTGAATTAATCGGTATAGAGATCTTAGAAGCAAGTTCCTTTCTTCGCGATTCCATACTAGAATCATCACAAGCCAAAATACTTAAATTAAAAAAAGCCGTATAATCGGCTACCGAAGGGCTTATGCCCACTCTCACACAACCCGCTTGCGGGTCTGCAGGAACCATTTCGTGGGCAGGAATGGGACGTTGTTGAAAACTATCACTTTATGAACTTATTTATTACAACATTCAATTCATGTGTATTCGTAATCACTGCCTATGAATTGGCAGGGAAACCCCTTAAAGCATATCGGCGTCGAGGCCGAAGGAGACAATGAGGATGAAACAAAGTAGATTCCCAAAAGGATGGGATGAAGAACGCGTCAAGCGCGTTCTTGATCATTACGAAAATCAGACTGAGGATGAAGCAGTTGCCGAAGACGAAGCTGCCTGGGAAGATCCAACCCATACTTTCGTCGAAGTTCCTAATGAACTGGTTCCTGCCGTGCGGGAGCTGATTGCAAAGAAGGTCGCCTGATCCTTATTAATACAGGAGCTTAGGAAAATTTTTGCTTAACTTAATCTAGTGCCCGTCCATAAATGGCTATTGTCCGTAATCTCTTCGTCAGACTCAGATGCAAGGGCACGTAGCAACGTGCCCCTACATACCCAATGTATTCCTGCGGTTAAAATCTTCGTCTTCCCTATCTGCGTGCAACGCACAGGCAGGCTTGACCTTGCAGAAAATATCTCATTTCTGGATGGACACTACTTATGAGAGAGAAGATACAGATTAAAGCAGTTGATATGGTGCGGCGCATCCGCGATGAGCAGGCACAGACACTCGCAGGCAAATCCAAACCGGAAATTATAGCTTTTTTTAGGAAGGCTGGAGAAGCTGCTCGTCATGAGGCAAAAATTAGGCAGACCGCACAATCACATTCACAACAGAAAGGCTAATCAAGTAAAGGAGTGGTTTTAACTCCCCCTGACAACGCCGTTTGCGTTGCGACAGAGGAACATCATACGATAAGGGATTTTTTACGATATTGAAAGAGAGAGATCAAAAGGTTTTGAGTTAAAATCCTTTGACCGATTCAGATACAGAACCAGGTGTTTTGTGAGATCACTCCCCCAGGTAATACTTCCTTGGATCAAACATCCGGAGCATTATCAGCTCCTCCAACCGTGGGGGTGGGATCTCCACGGGGTTTGATGTAACCTTCAGATCCCACCCTGTTTTTTCTTTGATATGTCTGATATGATCCTCAGGTGTTGAAAACTCCGGGTTTTTAAAAAACCCTGTCAGGGTGAATTCCTCATCATTTTCAAGCTTTTCTAAAACACCGAGGGTCGTCACAATGATCTTTACCTTCGTTCCGGGAGAAGTCACATAACTCACCCTGTCCAGCAGCCGTCTCTTACTGTGTACGGCAGTCACTACGATCTCCTGCGCGGAACTTGCAATATCGTTTGCTCCTCCGGACCCCGCAATGTATAGAAGCCTCTCAGGTATCTTCGTGGTGTTTATGTTTCCGTATTTGTCTATCTCACCCACACCCAAAGTGCCGATGCATCTGTTCCTTGAACCGCCCATGAATATACCCATCACATCATGGGTATCCACGATCGCTTTACATGTGGGGAAGTTCCTGTGGTTGAAGATAGCCGGATCAAAGGGTGTAGGGGTGTAACCATAGAGCCCTATCTCCGCCATGAGCTCTATGTCGTACCCTTCTTCTTTGAGATCGAAATAGGCAAGCCAGGCTCCCAGATTGGCGATCCCGGCACCGGCAAGGATTGTCCTGTAATTATTTTTCTTTATCTCCTCCTTTGTCTTCCTTCCAGCCACAACAATGGCCATTTCCAAAGGAGTGTACTGTTCTGAATCGTACTTTCTGGTGAGGGCTTCCGTGTCATAACGCCATGAATCAGCATGGGTCCTTCCTTTTAAAGCAAGTATTCGCTCGTAACCTAACTTATTGATATAATCATTATGATCTTTGCACCCAAGAACCCACTTGTCTATCCATTTATCAAATTCCTTAGGAGCTTTGGCCGCTTTGCATGCTCCGTCTACAAAATCATAATCTTCCGTATACACTGGAAAATCACTCATGCCCTGTCGTGCCAGTCCGCTGGGATGCGCGCCTAAAGGCACTTCGCATACCGCAGTCACATAGTCGCCGGGAAGCTTCATAAGGTGTGAGTATTTCCTGATGAAGTCTGTAGACACGATCTTTTCCACCGTCACTATTGTTCCATTTTTGCTGCCCATGCAGCCATAGAGATTTTCCGCATATGGAGGGAGGAGTAATGTATTACCGTATCGATCTGCAGCCCAGCCGTGCGTCATGGATATGTCGGGGTAAAGCGCCTTTACAAGGCCTACTTTTTTTCCGCTGTGAAAGGGATCATCCAGAACGATGAAATCATCTTTATTCTCCTTCTCCATATCACTGCCTATGAGAGATTTTGTCGGCATAAATTCCACTCCCATTGCAGCAGCTTTCAATCTCAGTGGCAATGTGAGTATGGACCAGACCTCTATCTCCGTGGTATTTTCTTTGTATGCTCTCTGAAATGCGGCATTGGGCCCCGGTGTGAAGTACGGGTCACCGCAATAACTGGTGATGAGTTTCTTTACCAGCCCTCCATGGACCAGAACGGATATGGGGTGGTTCATTGATATGCCTGTAATGGTGAAACCGGGAGCCTTGCTCCAGAATTGCCTTGCAATCTCATACAAGGCTGCGCTGCACCATCTTACCCCTGTCTGGCAGGTATGTATCAGCATGCCGGGTGTGATATTTTTTCGAATGGCTTCACCCAGGTCACATGTCTTATCCGTCCCTTCGTACTCATTTATCGTGAACCTGTTCTCAAATACTTCTTTGACTTTGCCCTCCATTTTTTCCACTGACCTCTCTTACCAGCCCCTCTTCAATATGGTTACTGCACTGGATTGCACATCGCCCAATTCAATGGTGTCCTGAAATCCACCTGCACAGTGGGTAAAGGCAACCTTTGCTCCTTTCACCTGATTTTCTGCAACACCTCTCAACTGCCATACTGCTTCCGATATCTGTGCGAGTCCTGTTGCCCCTATGGGGTGGCCTCTCGACATCAACCCCCCGCTTGGGCTCACGGGTATCTTGCCGTCCATATCCGCCATGCCTTCTTCCACAAACCTGCCTCCTTCACCTTTCTTGCAAAACCCGAAGTCTTCGTAATGGATGATCTCGGCAATGGTAAAGCAGTCATGAACTTCAGCAAAATCCAGGTCCTCAGGCCCGATGCCGGAAGTTTCATAAGCATCCTTGGCTGCGAGTCGATCCGCCTCAAAGGTCGTGATATCCTTACATTTCTTATACGGACCTGAGCGAAGAGCAGAGGCTGCTATTTCCACTGGTTTGCTCGTGTACTTCTTTGCGACCTCTTTGCTGCAGAGAATTGCAGCAGCAGAACCATCGGTGGTAGGGCAACAGTTCAAAAGGGTTAAAGGCCCGACAATGACAGGTGAATTCATCACTTCTTCCATTGTTATGGGATCTCTGTACTGACAACGGGGATTTGGACCGGCATGCTTACGGTTTTTTACTGCAACACGAGCAAGTTGTTCTTTTGTGGTACCGTAATCCTCCATATGGCGTGTCACCACATTTCCAAAATAGATTGGGGGGCTGAATCCCATCACAGTCAATAACTCAACACCATCCGATGTCAGGGGACGCCCCTTACCGGCTCGTCCTGTGAGTTTTTCCACACCGATTGCCATGGCCACATCATACATCCCCGTACCCACGGCCATCCATGCGTCTCTCAGAGCCGTAGAGCCGCTGGAACAAAAATTTCCCACACTGCTTATGGGGATTCCCGAAATACCCAATTCCCAGAGAATAGACTGGCCCACACCGCATTCCCTGTTGTAGAGCTGGCCTGTTCTGGCATGTCCGGCATAGGCCACCTGTATGTCCTTTGTAGCGATGCCGGCATCTTGTATGGCATTCAAAGCGGCCGTTCTTCCCAGTTCTATCACGTTCGATTCGGGAAACCGAGCAAACTTGGTCATCCCGACTCCGACAATACAAACGGTTCTCATAATCCAATTCCTCCAACGTTTACTTTTACCACAAGATGATTATTTTTCATAATTGTCACAAAAAGCACAACACACTCAGTGAGCTAAAGTGACTAAAATTTGAAGTGACTAAAGTTATTGTCTTTTCCCAATAGATGTAAAAATTGCAAGCAACTCACTGACTTCTTCATGGATATGTTTAACATTTTCCCAGGAGAGCCTATTTGTTTCAATGATAATTTCTAACCAATATTGAGTTTCACTGGCTTCACTTTCGCAGATCTTAATTTTGTTTTTAAAATCTGCTCTGCTTCTCGCTTGATTAGCTTCACGGTAATTTGCGCCTATTGAAGTCCCTGACTTTGTGATTTGATTGCGCAATACACGGCCTTCAGGCGTATTGGGTAAAGTTGTTGATAAACGAATTATTCCCACCGCAAGTCTTTGGGTTCTTTTTTCCATTGTCTTGGAAAATTCTTTATTATCCACAACTTTAGTCACTTGAGTTCATTTTAGTTCACTTGAGACACTCATTCTCAGTCCCTGATAATTAATGGAACCGTGCTTTTAATGATAGCAACACCTTATATCGTGTTTTATACTGATTTAATTAAGACGAAGCAGGTTTGAACTTGTACCCGTATACAGCCTGACCTGCCTCATCTTCACGAATCTTATCAACGATAACTTCCAAGTCCATATCTATTTTTAGATTTTCCTCATTACACTCCGCAAGGGGAGCGAATATCCTTAATCCTTCGGGCAGATCAACATAGCCGATGACATATGGAGCTTCAAAACCTAATGGCGCCGCTTTTACGATACAATATGTATAGAGTTTCCCTGTGTTGCTCAAAGCTACTTCCTTCAGTTCCTCTTCCTTGAGACAATTGGGGCAGATAGCCCTTTTTGGAAAGAAGAACTCGCCACATAAACTGCACTTGCTCCCTATGAGATGAGGTTTTTCTGAAGAAGATCCGGCAAGTTTGATCAATGGTTTCAACTTGGGATCTACAAGGTTTTCAATAGACTCAGCCTTTGAAGCATTTTTATCTGGTGTCATTCAATACCCTCCCCTCTTTAACCGAATCTTCCGCCACTCACATGAAGCACTTCACCTGAAATGAAACTCGCTTCATCGGAGACGAGAAAGAGTATGGTATTGGCCACATCTATAGGCTCTCCAAGTCTTTTGATGGGCATATTTGCCAGTTGTCTTTCTTTGATCATATCGAACTTTGGGTGACCTTTCATCAACTCGGTTGCGATGATACCCGGAGCGATGGCATTCACATTGATGTTAAACCTCCCGAATTCCCATGCCATGGATTTTGTAAGTCCTATTATTCCGGCCTTTGCTGATGAATAGTTTGCCTGGCCTGGATTTCCGTGCCATGCCCTGGAAGATATATTCACCACCTTCCCGTATTCTTGTTCAACCATGTATGGTGTTGCATATTTAGCGCACAAAAACGCCCCTTTCAGGTCTGTATCGAGGACATCGTCCCAGTCTTTTTCTGTCATATTCTTTATGAGCATGTCTCTATTGAAACCTGCATTATTTACGAGGATGTCAAGTTTGCCGAACTCGTCCACAGCCTTCTTCATCAGGCCCTCTACCTCATCTATTTTCGTGACATCAGTCTTGATGGCTATGGCCTGCCCACCCTTGTTTTTTATTTCGTCTGCTACTTTTTTGGCATTCTCCTCATTGATATCCGTGACAACAACCTTGGCTCCCTCCTCAGAAAGCCTGTGGACTGTTGCCTCACCTATACCACGGCCGGAGCCTGTCACAACCGCTACTCTGTCCTTCACTCTCATCGTATCCATCCTCCTCTTATTGTTTTCTCTTTATCATGAGGGGAGTTTCACCCTCCTGCACCACTTCCCCTCTCTGATTGACGAGTTCTCTCTTCAATATGAATATCCCTCTCTCAGGATTCTTCGTTTCTTTCTTGTCAATTATTTTGACCTTTACAGTGACAGTGTCGCCTATCTTTATGGGGCCTTTAAATTTCCATTCCAAACCCAGAAAGGCGATGAGATTTTTTGCCGTCTGGAGACATAATTCCGTCCGGGTAAAGAGACCGGAAGCAATCGTCAACCCAAGAAGCCCGTGGGCAATTCTTGTTCCGAACATGGTGCCCTTACCAAACTCTTCACTGGTATGAAGCTCGTTATAATCCCCGGAGAGACCGGCAAAATTCACAATATCAGCCTCTGTGACGGTTCGAGATGGGGATGTATACTCTTCTCCAATCTCAAGGTCTTCCCAGAATCTCGGTGTGGATTCTTTAGCCATATGTTACTCCTTTCTTTTTTTGTCATGACCACCTGCTTAACCGGTGGATTCTTGAAAATACTAAAAGGGCAGTATTCCATTCAACCCTCAAAGATTGCTCTCCGTTAATCCTGTCATCGAATAGCAGATATGCCGAGAACGTCCCTGCCGATGATCAATGTCTGAATCTCAGATGTTCCCTCCGGTATCATCGCCCCTCTTGCATCCCTGAAATACCGTTCTATTGGAAACTCTTTTGAATAGCCATATCCTCCATGAACCTGTAATGCATTGGATGCGGTTTTAAAGGCCGCTTCACAGGCAAAGAGCTTTGCAACAGAACAAAACCTGTCACACCTGCCGCCGGAATCGAGACACTTTGCTGCCTGATAACCCAAAAGACGTGATGCCATTGTGTCGGCTATCATTTCCACAATGAGTTTCTGAACCAACTGAAAGCTGCCTATGGGCTTTCCGAACTGTTTTCTCTCTTGTGCATACTTGACGGAGGCATCTATACAGGCCTGTGCAATACCTACGGAACCCATTGCAACATTATGCCTTCCTTCATTAAGGGTTGTGAGGGCGATCTTGAGGCCTTTTCCTTACTGACCAAACATATTTTCCTTTGGTACCTCAGCATCTTCAAAAACAAATTCAGAAGCAACCATAGCATGCCCGAACATCTTTTCTATATCGATGGCCGAGTAGTCGGTCTGCTCTTTATC
>JAXHSZ010000566.1:0-2309 GCA_034190725.1 Thermodesulfobacteriota bacterium | reverse complement strand
AGAACGGGAACACCAACAAGACTTCCTTATGATGTCCTGGATAAATTGGCAGAAAGGGTCACGACAGAAGTACCTGGCGTTGTGAGCGTAACCTATAATGCCCAGTGAAATCAAAGGGGTGGGGATCGGTATCAAGATGAATAGGAGAAAGAAGAGATGTTACTTGTTATCGATGTAGGGAATACAAATACTGTATTAGGGGTCTTTGACGGAGACAAACTGGTCCAGGACTGGAGAATCAGGACGGAAGAAGATGGAACAGTTGATGAGTACGGAATAATGATTACAAACCTCTATTTCTCAAGCAAGATAGCTGTAAAGGATATTAAGGCTATAGTCGTCTCATGCGTCGTACCTCCTCTGTTGACCACCATAGAAGAGTTGTGCAGAAAATACTACAATATCAAACCTCTGATTGTCGGACCTGGAATCAAAACAGGAATGCCCATCTATTATGACAACCCTAAAGAAGTCGGAGCAGATAGAATAGTCAATGCAGTAGCCGCCTATGAAAAGTACAAACAGAGCCTCATTATTGTAGACTTTGGTACCGCCACCACTTTTGATTACGTATCGCAGAAAGGGGAGTATCAAGGTGGGGTCATTGCCCCTGGCATCACCATCTCCAGTGAGGCTTTGTTCAAAAGGGCTTCTAAACTACCGCATGTTGAATTCATCAAGCCGAAGTCTGTTGTCGGCAAAGACACCGTAAGCAGTATGCAGGCAGGGATTGTATTTGGTTACGCAAGCTTAGTGGATGGAATCGTAGAGAGGATAATAAAGGAGGTAAAGTCAACTCCCAAGGTTATTGCAACAGGGGGGTTGGCATTCCTCATCGCATCAGTATCAGAAACCATAACAGAGGTGGATGATTACCTTGCTTTAAAAGGGCTAAGGATACTCTATGAGAGAAACAGATGAGAGGAGGAGTCAGGGATGAAATTTACTCCACTTGACATTCAAGAGAAGCGATTCCAGACCGGTTTCAGGGGCTTTGCCAGGGAAGAAGTGGAATCTTTCTTAGAAATCGTTTCCAATGAGATGGAAGAATTGATCCGCAAGAATAATAGCCTGAAAGAAGAGCTTGAGGTTGGGGCAAAGATGCTCACTGAGTATAAACAGAGGGAAAAAAGTATCAACGAATCCATAATAACAGCCCAAAAAGTAACGGATGAGATGAAGTTAAACGCTGAGAGACAGGCCAAATTGATTATTTCAGAAGCAGGTATTCAGGCGGAAAAGATTATTCAAGATGCCGATCAGGAACATGGCAATGCTGAGAAAAAGGCTCAACTGATCATTTCAGAGGCTGAGCTTCAGGCAGAAAGAATTGTTCATGACGCTCATCAGGAATTGGGAAGAATAAAGAGGGATATCCTCAACCTGAAGAGGCAGAAGCTGGAATTCAGTTCTGCTTTGCAGTCCATGATCAACGCCCATCAAAAGCTTTTAAAAATGGAGAAAAGCGAGAATGAAGAGGATGAAGAGAATTCCATGAGTCTTGATGAAGAGTAGTCCATTTTACGCAGATACAACAGAAAGTGGGGTTGTCCTTAAGGTCTGGCTGCAGCCTAAATCCTCAAGGAATGAGATCAAAGGCCTGCACGGAGACACCTTGAGAGTAAGCGTCACTTCTCCTCCCATTGAAGGTCGAGCGAATAAAGCTTTATGTGACCTTATGGCGAAAGAATTCGGCGTTTCTAAATCACAAATTGAAATCATTAAAGGTCACAAATCACGAACCAAGATAATCAAGATAGATGGAGTTACCCCTGATTATATGATACAAAGAATCGAAAAAGGTTCAGAATAATGATCATGATCAAGACAACTCTCTCTCGAATACCGTGACCATTTCTTCATGGATCTTTCCGTTGCTTGCGAGAATTTCTTGAGAATCAATATGAAAGTCCCCGCCTAAAAAGTTCGTGACCACACCTCCGGCCTCTCTCACAATCAAGCTTCCGGCTGCCACATCCCATGGTGAGAGTTTCAGCTCCCAGAAACCATCAAACCTTCCCATGGCCACATAACACAGATCTAAAGCAGCGGAGCCCGCCCTTCTGATTGCTTGAGCTTTCATTATGAAACTGCTGAAATGAACAAGATTGTTGTTTTGACTCTCTCGTATATCATAAGGAAACCCGGTGGCCAGCAGACTATGGGTTAACTGATCAGTATTGGAAACCCTGATTATTCTTCCATTTAAACGTGCTCCTTTTTCCTTTTCCGCGGTGAACAATTCCCCTAAGACAGGGTCGTATATGACACCGAGTAAAATATCGTCGGCTTTCTCCAATGCTATGGAA
>JAXHSZ010000565.1:0-2130 GCA_034190725.1 Thermodesulfobacteriota bacterium | reverse complement strand
AATGCCTACGATGATGACACCCCAGGCCAGAGAGAGGGAATACATTCCGGCTTTTTTATGAGTCGGAATTCCTTTCTTCAACTCTTTGAACCTTTCGTCGAGCCAGACTTCAACCTCCTTGAGATGATTCTCAAAAATCCTTTTGGCCTCATCCTGGCCCATCTCCGGTCTTTCTTCACTGATGGCCTTTTTGAAAGGTCCCTCCTGTATTGTCTGAACAACCTGAAGCTGGTATTTGGTCAGTGCGGACACAATGGGCGCTATATCCGTCTTGTGATGGAGCGTCTTTATCTCTTTTCCTATCTTCTCTTCCAGGGGGGGGATGATCCCGATAATACGGAGCGGAAATTTCAAAACAGATGAGATGATGCGGCGGGGAGGCGCCAGGATGTCATACTTCTGATAGAGTTCCTTAATTCGGGACTTGAGGGCCTTTTTCAGGGCAGGGTCTTTTGGAACCGAGAGATTGTCATTCAACTGACTCCAGATATCGAGAAATACCTTTTCAAGGGTGCGTACATGACCGGCATATGCTTCCCTTTCCAATGAGATCATCTTTTGCAGATGCTCTTGGAAAGATACAAGCCTCTTGCGGGCAGCAGATATCTCTTTCTTCCTGACCTTTTTTGACTCTTTCTGAATAGTGTGAAAGAGGTGTTTTTTAAGGGGGCTGAGTTCAGAAGAAATTGCACTCACCGATGCAGGCTCAATTCTATGTAAGGTGAAGGTGCCTTTTGTCTCCGTGAGACCCCAATCACTGATCTGTCTATGGATTTCCTCCGGTTCTGCATTCGGGGTTATCTTATTCAAAACAAAGACAACTTCCCTTTCATCCAATTTGGCCTGTTTCAACAGAGAAACAGGCCGGCTGTCTGCATACTTCTCCATACTGCTTATGAAAACCATAAGGTCTGCAAGGAGATAGAAGTCCAGGGCCGCCTGTTCGTTCTCTTGAATAAGGCTATCCACATCCGGGGAATCTATGGCTATAAATCCTATCTTCGAGTCCTGGTGGGACACAACCGTAATCCTGTCCGCTTCCCCAGAAAGGGGATCAGTGATATGTTCCCTCTCCAATACCTGTATTTCTTTCCAAAAGGGATTGATCATGTCTCTCAGGGTTTGGATATGCTGCTTGTGGCAATAGAATATTCCACCGCCTGTGGCGGGTCTTTCCACACTGGTCATGCTCGTTTCATGCCCTATGAGCCCATTGAATACTGTGGATTTTCCGGTTCCCGTCCCTCCCATGATAACCATAATCAAAGGGAGAGAAGGGTGGGCCTCTTTGAATTCAATGATCCTCATCGTCTTCATCGCCTTTTCTTTCACTTCTTCGAACTCTTTGGGATCAGTACTGAGGCCTGCTATTGTGGTATTGATGAGCGGGTCGATCTTCTCATTCCCTTTTATCTGTTTTTCCTTTGTTGTATGAAACATATGTCTACCATTGAGTATACATATTCATAAATACAATTGAATATAAAGTTTAAAGTGACTAAAATGAGCTAAAGTGACTAAAGTTAAAATAATCGTATTAGTTTAACAGAAACCACTGGTAAAGCCTTCAAAGGTAACTAAAATCTCAAAGGGTCCTGAGAAACTTGAAGCTCACTGCGAGTTTTTTATGTATAATCCTGAAACAAAGCGCCAGGGTCATTTGCCCTTAACTTGAGTTCACTTTAGGCACTTCAAACTTTAGTCACTTTATAATTCCCCGAATCCAACGGGTCAACGATGAGAACTCTGACCTTAAATACCACACCGAATTCACGAGATAGAGTACTCAGTGTCTTGAGTAGCTCAGCACCAGTCTGATCACATACTATAATCAACCAGGCATATTTTGCAACCAGTTTCTTGAAAATGAAGATAAACAGTGGTATAAACGCAATAATTTTAGGCATCCTTCATATGCTGGGTGCACTTTTTAGAACTTTTGGAAACGCGATTTCTCATTTCAGCTAAGAATTAATGAGTAGCTCAAGTTTGAAATGCCTAAAATGAAGAAATACTCTTCTGTGCACTGCTGGTTTTAATTCTCAGCATGGTTGGGTTCATAGAATGATGAAAATAAATTAACTTTAGGCACTTCAAACTTTAGTCACTTGTAACTTTACGTGTTACCGC
>JAXHSZ010000564.1:0-6704 GCA_034190725.1 Thermodesulfobacteriota bacterium | reverse complement strand
TATTCCTCTGGTTCTGTGTTTTCGGATCGAACAAATCCAACCTAAATCTGAGCACCAACTTGAGGAAGTTATTTCGGCCCCATCCCTAAGTGATTTATAATGGGCTCCTCTTTCATCATCGGTGGAAGTGTTCTAGGGGCCATACTCAGCTCCTCGATTCTCCTCCTCATGAACTCAGCTTTTTCCGTAGTCTTATCACCAAAAAATAAAAGGCCTTTTGTATGATATATAACTTCATAGTCAACAGGCAAAGAGGATAAAACCTTAAAGACAAGAGGAGATAGGTCAGAGTTGTCTCTGAGCATGAAATCGATCTCAAGTAAGATGCAGATCACGTCCTCCATATTACTTATTGTTACGTTCCTGTCCAGTTCAAGTTCCTTTAATATTAGATCACACCAATTCAGAAGACCTAATATATTATTCTCCTGTATCTCAATTTCACAGAGATACAGCATAACCTTTACCGGGTTTCTTCGCAAAGAGAGAACACGTTCAAAGAAAGTCCTTGCATCTCCAAGCCGATTCAGCTCAATGGAGATTTCTCCCAGGCTGATCCATGCTTCTGCACAGTTCGGCTCGTTTTCAACAGCCTCCATATATACCTGAATGGCCTCTTGTATCTGGTTTCGTTCCCTGTAGACCAGGCCAAGGTTGCAAAGGACATGATGGTTTAGCGGAGCAACTCGTCTTGCCCTCTCAGAAGCCCTCAGGGCATCATCTAAACTGCTTCTCTCTACACACAAAGAGGCTAGACGAATCAACACAACGAGATCTTCACTCCCATGATCGAAAAGCCATTTGAGACATCTTGTCTCTTCTTCCTGACAATTGAGTTTCTTATACATCTTTGCCAACATATACCAAACATCATGTTCATCCGGAGATTCCTGAAGCGCCAGATTCAAGTAGTGGCGGGCTCGGTCAAGATCGTGAGATCTGTCCATATGAAAAGTACCTATATTCCACCATACCTGCCATTTCTTCTCCGATATTTCATATGCCCTTTGATATGAGTTCGTCATTCCATCATAATTGCCTTCGGAATGGAAGCCATGACCTACTAACAGGTGGATACTGACCTCTTCTCCTATCGTATTGTTAATGACCAGACCAGCCTCCTCTGGTTTTCCTTTGTAGCGCTGGAGGAGTTTTAGATAATTATTTCCAAAGTCCCGCGCGTCCTCCCAATCTCCTTTTTCTGCTGCAATCATCGTTAACATATAATATGAATCCAGATGTTCCGAAGACTTAGTGAGCGCCCTGAGTGAATATTTTCTGGCCTCTTCCAGATCACCCATTCGGAACATTGCCATTGCAGCATTGAAATGTGTCCAGAGGTATAAAGGGTGTTCATTCTTCTGTCTTTCAGCCAGATCAATCGCCAATACTGATTCTTTCACAGCTTCTTGAATCTGGTTGCGAGCAAGGTAAGACGCCCCCAGATAGTGGTGAGGCATCGGATTGTCCGGTTCCTCCTCAACCTGTTTTTTGAGCAAATCCGTAGTTCTTAAGAATTTCTCCTGGGCCTTCTTCTCTTCAACATTATATCCGTAATGTCTTAATTCGATTTTTGATGATTTGGTGGATATGAAACCTTTCAACCGATTATGTACGACACCTTCATAGTGAATGAGACCATTTTTTTTGAATAACCGCTCCGAGTTGTGGCGGGCCTCTCTATTTCCATTCCCGAAGATACTGATAACATTGACATAAATAGCATCCGCTCCACCTGCCTCCCGAACAGCTTGACGGAGCTTCGGGCCGCTCTCCTGAGACAACTCTTCATCGGCATCCATAATAAAGATCCAGTCGCAGCCTGCATATTGCAATGCCTGGTTCCGGGCCTTACTGAAATTGTTCTCCCAAGAGTGGAAATAGACCTTATCTGTGTATTTTTTGGCTATTTCAACTGTCCTGTCAGTGGAACCTGTGTCCACGATGACAATTTCATCCACATGATCCTTGACACTCTCCAAACACTGCTCAAGAAATCCTTCTTCGTCTTTAACGATCATACAACAACTGATTGTTATGCCACCTGGAATATGCCTGTCACTTTTTCTCACCTTATTCAGAAGCTCGTTGACGGTCACATCCGCGGGATTTATTTGATGTGCCTTTTCTAAATAAGCTCGGGATCGAGAGATGTGTTTCTTTTTATATAAATATACCCCGGCGGCCCTCAAAGCCATAAAGGATTCTGGTGCGCACCGAGTCGCCATTTTAAACGCATCCTCAGCCTTTCCGGTTTGATCGAGTTCAAAATGGGCGATACCTATGAGAATATATACATTCCATTCTTCATTGACAGAACAGTTAACAAGATTATTAAAAGCCTCGGGGGATTCTCTTAAGAATCGTATCAGCCGTATGTATTCATTTCCATGTTCAACTAAGTGCCGCCATCGGTTCTGATCAAAGTATACTAAAATAAGAATAAAGTGTGCATCAATATGATTCGGGGATTTTTTCAAAGACGTCTTCGCCATCTCCTCCGCCTTATCAAGTTTGTTTAATCTATAATATGACATGGCGGCATTATACCGTGACCAGAGATACAACATATTATCATCTTTTTTTGCATTTGCCAGACGTATTGCGGTAAGGCTTGCATCTAATGACTCTTTGAACATTCCCTCACTCATATAAGAGCATCCAAGATAATGATGAGTTCTGGGATTGCTTGGATCGTCATCTAAATCCATTCTGAGAAGTGATACGGTTCTATCAAATTTTCTTTTTGATTGGACTACATTCTGACCATACCCATAATGGATAATGCGGATAGGATAAACTTTCGCATTCTTTATCCCCACTGTCCTATTGTGAACTCGTCCTTCATAGTGGATTACGCCATTGTTTCGAAAGATTCTTTCTGAATTATGAACGGACTCACTCTCTCCCTTCTTAAACTTGCTGACGATCTGAGTCATGATAGCATCGATTTGATGATCATTCACAGCTTTCAACAATACGGGTATGTCATCCTGTAAGAGTTCTTCATCTGCATCAATAATAAATAACCAGTCCCCAGTAGCATATGATATAGACTGGTTTCTGTGCTTACTGAAATTATTTTCCCACGGATGAAAATAGATTTTGTCCGTATATGCCCTGGCAATCTCTACAGTCCCGTCCTCAGAACCAGTATCAACAATAATTATCTCATCTGCAACATCCTTCAAACTCTTCAGACACTTATCCAGGTAATGCTCTTCATTCTTAACAATCATGCAAGCGGATATGGAGGGTTTTTTGTTGGATCCCCTTAATTCATGGGTAGGATTTTTCTTGTGTTTTTTTACTGAAGTTTTTTTCTTTCTTTTCGATTTATTCCCCACGTTACTCTACTTCCCCCCTATTCATTTCAGATGAACTGTTATGTATTCGTGATTACCGTCGGCATAGCCAGTGCCAAGTTTCCTGTGATAGCAGCGTATTATTATCAGCCTCTTCCCCTTGTGAATATTCCTATAGTCTCAGGGTACTATAAGCTGATCCGACTCCTTACAGGCCATCAGTCCCCTCTCCCTTAGAGTGAGTTATTCTAACCATTAATGATGGGAACCTGCAGAACCTCCCAAGTTCTGACACATCTCTTCCAGCATATCATGGCTTGAGAATCCCGGCAGATCCAAGGAATCTTGCTATTACTCAGAGTAAGCACTATCCTCTCTGCCTTTTGCTCATTGATAAATCCCAACTATAGGATGTTACATATCCAAGATATATTAATAAATCTCCTGCCATTTCCTTAAAAATTGCCACATCTTGAGGTAAAAACTCCCTGTACCATCTACCTAGGCTATCAAGTTGAATCTCCTTAAAGGCTTCAGGATTCTGTGGAGCTTTATTCACATCTCGTGAACCAGATTTTATTCGATAGTAATTCAAGACATTCACGTCCCATGGTTCCTCCAAAAAGTCAAATAGCTTTTTCAAAGTTTCCTCGTTATTCAAAACAAGATCTTCATATTTTACTTCAATATATCCTTTGAAGTTTCTTCCTAACAATCCGGCAGTTGTATCTTTGATCCACCTTGAGATACCCATTTCTATGGGATGGCAAATATTTGTGGGAACAAGTTCCCCATTTGCAATCTTAAAGCGAGGATGTGTGCGAAGAGAACAAGCAACGTCCCTGCCATCTCGAATCATGTGAATAAATTTTGCATTTTTGAATTGATTAAATATGTAATCAATTCTGTAAACATTTTTAGGTGTCTTCTCTGCCCACCTCTTTTTCCCATTCAAAAGCGCATATGTAGACAAGAAATTATCTATAAACTCTGATTTAGTAAAACTCTTTTTAGCAAGCTGTTCTATCTCAACGGCTGGCATATCAAACTTAAAAGATAGATCAGCTATATTGATGTTATCTTTTACAGCTAAATAGCTCTCAGGCCCACATGCAATATTTTTGTGGCTGTCAAGCATAACTCTCATTAAAGTTGTGCCGGATCGTCCACAACCACCAATAAAGATAGGACATTTCTGGCTTTCAAATAGTGTATAATGTTTCTTTTTTTGTTTAGCGTAAACCCATCTGTCTGTAACTTCAGTTATAAACCCGTTTTTGTGAAGGAAATTGCATATGACATCACAAGCATTAGATCCTTCTGAATCGTAGTTTGCTGCAATTGCCAGATTTTTTGTAAAGCTCAATGAATATCTCATTCCTTTCAATGCTTCTAATTCATTGCCATTCAATTGAATAATCACCAAATCTATTTCTTTTATATTGTAGGAAGAGGTTATATTGTCTACTGTATCAGTTTCAACCTCGATTGTTTCCATATGTTTTGTGTATAAGGACACAACCTCTTCTTTAAAGCTATTTAACTGACTCCCACCACAATAAACAGTCTTTTTAGTTTTTTCGCTCCAGATCCCCTTTAAAACTGGTTGAGTACTTTTTGGAAAGTTTTCGAGTAAATTTTTTTCTAATAGCTGATAATTTTCTGGCAAAAATTCAACAGCAATAACTCTTCCTGAAGGGCCAACCTGTTGAGCTACATACATAGAATAATATCCAAGATAAGCTCCCAATTCCAACACTGTATTGCCTTGTCGGTATTGAAATTTTCTATGCTGTTTTTGTTTGTAAAAACGGTTTTTAATATCAAGAATAACCGCAACTATATCCCTTGAGAATTCTTTTCTGATGTCTTGATCGAGATCATCATAAAAGCTGTTTACCGATTCATTGTTAGGCAAACCATAGAATTTTAAGCCATTATCTAACTGAACAAAGGGGAGCCTTTCATCTGAATAGCCATATTCTTTAATATTCAGACTTTTGAATAAACTTAAAAATGCTATGCTAGATACACATGTTTTTTCGGCTATATTGGGTTTTTTTCTGTTCCTCGTAAGCATTAGATCGGTACAGCTTTGACCATTAGCCTGTATCCCCTCCTGATTAATAAGTGAAGAAGGATGATCTCTTTCCAACGTCTGTTTACACGGTTTACCTTTGAGATCAATGAGTTGGTTATTCCGGGTACATTTCGTTGATTTTCTGGCACCATAAGTGATTGAATAGCCAAATTCGTCTGCGATCGAGCCGCATTCATTCCATAAGGTCTCATTGAGTTGTTTTGGCCAATCTTCCGGTTTGGGAAAAGTTCCACTGACTTGAGCGTTGAGCTTTTTGGAAAGGAGTTTTTGAATTCTTTCTTCATTAAATCCCTCCAAACCAAGAAATTTGAAGATTTTCTCGGCATTATCATTTCCAGTAATTAAGTCCTTGAACCGGACAGTAAAAACCCTTTCTTTGGCAATTCGGTCCACTATCTGATTTATGGTTTGATATGTCTTGTTCCACAACCAGCAAACCTTTCTGAATTGATCCAGTCTATTCCATCTTGCAAACTCCTTTGTATCCTCTTTAGGCCTGAGTCGGCCAAAATCCCAAGCATGGCCTTGATAATAATTGCGACGCATTCCTGAACGAACAAAGTCTCTCGGGTCTCTCACCAGCACTATGAATTTTGAATCAGGAATCTCTTCCGCAATCATGTCGCAAAAGGGGGTCATGAGAAGATCCGTTTCCCCATGTATAAGACCTTCTGACCATGTTTTATGTATGATGCTGTATCGGGCCTTCCAAAAGGCCTTCCGCTTATCAATATCACCCCAATAGGCTAAGAGAGACTCCCTTATAGGATCGGGTTGGGGATGATGCCATACTCGTGCATTGGTTGCGGTATCTAAAATGTGAGCGAGGGTCATTGTCCCACAGCGCCCTGCGGATAGCACGAAAAATGCCTTCTGCTCCCCATGTGCCAAATGGTACCTTCCATAGCCATTGGATTTTTCAACCTCTAAGGAATCTGTAATGCAATCTTTAGTCGCTGAGATAATAGCTGGTTCACTCCCCGAATCTAGAGCAGATGGGCTAAGGTAGACAAACCTTGAACCCTCTGTCTCATACCCCCCTTCTTCGATCATGATATCAGTAGGCAAATACCCTATAAGCCCGTTGGTATATCCGAGAACAAATGTGCTTTCAGATTTGTTGACTAATGCTCTTAAATTCCTTGCCAGTTCTGCAACCGGTTCACCTGGTAGAACAACAAACGATACATTATCACCCATTGAAATCAACTGGATTTCCATATTAAGACTCGTTGGGAAATTCCCGTTTGGAAATTGACGTATCACACTGTCTGCCCATTGCCGAACCATATTATCAG
>JAXHSZ010000563.1:0-3382 GCA_034190725.1 Thermodesulfobacteriota bacterium | reverse complement strand
AACCTGGACGCGAGGTTCCAAAAATATCCAAGGCGGTTGTGGACGACATGATCGCTGAAATCGACAGAAAGCTCAGTTTGCAGTTGGATACAGTCTTGCATAATTCGGAGGTTCAGAAGCTTGAATCAACTTGGCGTTCTTTAAAATTCCTGGTAGACCAAACAGACTTCCGAGAAAACATCAAACTTGAAATCATCAACGTGAGTAAGGAGGACCTTCTGGAAGACTTTGAGGACTCTCCGGAAGTGGTAAAATCCGGTCTATACAAGAATGTCTACACGGCGGAGTACGGCCAATTCGGTGGTGAGCCTTACGCAGCTATGCTCGGTAATTACGAGTTCGGAACAGGGCCTCAAGATATCAAACTCTTGCAATATGTGGCAAGCGTAGCCTCCATGGCTCATGCACCTTTTGTTGCGGCTGCAGGACCCTCCATGTTTGGTCTTGATGATTTCAAGGGCCTTCCTCAGCTCAAAGACCTCAAGTCCATTTTTGAAGGACCCCAATACACCAAATGGCAATCTTTCAGGGAGAGTGAAGATGCTCGATATGTGGGAATGGCATTGCCGCGATTTTTATTACGTCTCCCTTACGGACCGGACACGGAACCTGTGAAGGCCTTCAATTATGAGGAAGATGTTTCTGCAAGTCATAACGACTACTTGTGGGGGAATGCAGCCTTTACTTTTGCCTCCAGGTTGACTGACAGCTTCGCCAAGTTCCGGTGGTGTGCCAATATTATCGGCCCTAAAGGCGGAGGTGCAGTTGAGGACCTTCCTCTTCATCAATATGAAGCTATGGGTGCAATCCAGACAAAGATTCCCACTGAGGTGCTCATCTCCGAGAGGAGAGAGTTTGAACTTGCAGAAGAGGGATTCATAGGTTTGACAATGCGCAAAGGAAGCGACAATGCCGCTTTCTTCTCAGCCAATTCTGTCCAAAAACCAAAATTCTTCGGGATCAGCAAAGAGGGAAAAGAAGCAGAGTTGAATTACAAGTTGGGATTGCAGTTGCCATACATGTTCGTCATCAATCGGCTGGCTCACTACCTGAAGGTAATACAAAGAGAAAACATTGGAACCTGGAAGGAAAGGGCAGATCTGGAAAGAGAATTAAACACCTGGATACGTCAGTATGTTGTTGACATGAATAATCCGGCACCTGAAGTCAGAAGTCGCAGGCCACTCCGGCAGGCACAAGTTACAGTCGAAGATGTAGAGGGCGAACCAGGATGGTATCGAGTCGGACTCAAAGTGAGGCCCCATTTCAAGTACATGGGCGCTTTCTTTACCCTCTCATTGGTTGGTAAGTTGGATAAGGAATAGAAAAGAGTGTTTTATCATTAAGAACAGTAATGAAAGGAGGAAACAGTCATGGCTATGACAGTGCACATTGAATTGCTTGCCAATGGTGAAAAGATCGATGGTGACTCGACAATTGAATCAATGGATCGAGCGAACACAATCGAGTGTCTTTCATTCGAGGACAGTGTACGAACGGCCCGGGAGGCTTCGACGGGCATTGCCAGTGGTGAGAGAACGTATGAACCACTCAGGATTGTAAAACGTATTGATAAAAGTTCGCCGCTTTTGGCCAAGGCTTTGTGTCAGAACGAGGTGATAGAGGCCACGTTCAGGTTCTACAGACCCGCTCCATCCGGTGACGGGACCACGGAACATTATTTCACCATTGAAATCCAGGAGGGAAGGATTGGATCTATAACACGAATCAGCCCGGATGTCATTGACCCGGCCTCGGCCAATGCTCCGCCCACGGAAGAAGTCACTTTTGTCTTTGGATATATACGCTGGTGTTATGAACCTGACGGGATCGAACACATTGATCACTGGTCACAGAGGACGTAGCCTTCGTCTATGGTTCTGACATCTGGCCGATGAGGCTTTTTCATGATGGATAGACAAATCCTCTTGAAATGAATACTTGAATGATTAGGGATGGGCAATGCAAGAAAACAGGCTCCTTGAAAGGATCAGGTACTTGAAGGAAGTGCCTCAGGAGAGGACAATGAAAGATCCCAAAAGAGTCATCGATTCTGTGTTGAAACACCTCCAGCGAATTCTCAACACAAGGCAGGGAAACGTGCCCATTGGCGAAGACTATGGCCTGCCAGACTTTACATATTTTCTTCGTGCATATCCCGATTTCATAAGAGAGATTGAGAGGTCCATCAGAGAAACAATCCAGAAGTATGAACCTCGATTGAAGGCCATACAGGTAAATTCCATACCCAATGATGAAGATGTTCTGAGCTTACGTTTTCAGATAATCGCGAGACTGGCAACCGACGAAGACAAAGGCTCGGTCTTATTTGAAAGCATTCTGGGTTCAGACGGGAAGATGAGTGTCAAGAGGTGAAAGGACGTTACAAATAAGAGATATCGTTCTTTTTCCTCCATTCTATAATATATAACTCATTCAAAGAATACGTATGTTCAATCGTTTTTTTCAAGAAGAATTGCTGAATCTAAAAGACTTGGGAAGTGTCTTTTCCAGGGCTCACCCTGCAATGGCTCCCATGTTGAGTGGTCCCTCAGCCGACCCGGATGTGGAAAGATTACTAGAGGGAGTGGCCTTCCTGACAGCTCTGCTCAGGCAGAAATTGGACGATGATTTCCCGGAGATCGTTAATGAACTGGTGCAACTCATCTGGCCCCATTATCTCCGGCCTATCCCTTCGGCCACCATTGTAGCATTCAATCCCAAGCCGACCCTCAAGCAGTCCATGACAGTATCCAGAGGGATACATGTCGCCTCTGTACCCGTGGAGGGGACTTCATGCATTTTCAGGACATGTTATGATGTGCATCTGCACCCTTTAATTGTCTTGGACACGTCCTTTGCGGAACCTTCAGGTCAATCGCCTTCCATTAAACTGCTCATGGAGCTCAGAGGCATAACACTCTCCGACTGGCGGCCCCGGTCCTTGCGATTCTTTCTTGGGGGAGACTATGCAGGTGCTACTGACCTGTATCTTCTTTTACGACATCACCTGAAACGAGTGGTAATACGACCTCTTCATAACGGCACTTCCCTGAGTCTCACACCGGAACATTTGAGACCTGTGGGATTTTCAGAGAATGAGGATCTTATCCCTTATCCTGCTCATTCCTTTCCAGGTTATAGAATTATCCAGGAATATTTCATCTTGCCGGAGAAGTTTCTCTTTCTAGATCTCACTGGCTGGGAAGATTGGCGTGACAGAGGAGACGGCTCCCAATTTGAGATCACTTTTGAACTCCATGGCCTCCCTTTTCCAAATCCACGGATGAAGAGAGAAAACTTCATCCTCTATGCAACTCCTGCTATCAATATTTTCCCTCATGAGGCCGACCCAATACGGCTCGACCACAAAAAGGCCGAT
>JAXHSZ010000562.1:0-2306 GCA_034190725.1 Thermodesulfobacteriota bacterium | reverse complement strand
TGGAATGGTCTCACTTGCGGGTGGACTGCCGGCCCAGGAAAGCTTTCCCATGGGAATTATGGGTGAACTCACTTCCAGAGTGATTGAAAAATATGGGTCAAGTGCATTTCAGTATGATCGCACTGAAGGGTTCACGCCATTACGGGAGGAGCTTGTAAGCTACCTGCGAAACAAGGGTGTCAGTGTCTCTGCTGAAGAAATACTCATCGCAAGTGGATCACAAGGAATATTGGACGCAATGGGAAAGATTCTTATTACGGCCGGAGATCGAATTGCAGTTGAGGCTCCTACATATCTGGGGGCAATTTCCGCCTTTAATCCGTATGAACCGGAATATATGACAATAGACACCGACAATAAAGGACTTATCCCCGGTGCACTGGAAGAAATTCTCAGATCAGGCAGCATAAAGTTTGTTTATTCAGTGCCAACATTTCAAAACCCTACGGGGAGGACGATTCCTTTGGAGCGAAGACAGAAAATCGCTGAAATCATTATAAAACACAATTGTCTTCTCATTGAAGATGATCCCTATAGTGATTTGAGATACAGAGGTGAGAAAGTCCCCCCCATCAAGACACTGGCACCAGGAAATGTTGTGTACGTGGGAACCCTCTCTAAGGTGTTTGCCCCTGGTCTCAGAATCGGCTTCTGTGTTGCCCCGGAGGTGATCAGGAAATGGCTTGTCCTTGTAAAACAAGGAGTGGATCTTCATACCAGTACATTCAACCAGGCCCTTGCCGCCGAATATATCTCAGGTGGATATCTGGAGGAACAATTGCCTGAAATTATAAAAATTTACAGACCCAGACAGGAGGCTATGCTTCTTGCCCTTGAAAACCATTTTCCAGACGGTTTCAGGTGGTCACAGCCGGAAGGAGGCATGTTTCTCTGGGTTGAAGGACCGAAATGCATTGATATGGAAAAGATTTACTGGAAGACAGTGGAAAGAAAGACCGCGTTTGTTCCCGGAAAATTCTTTTTTACCGGAAATGGTGAAGGCAGTGAGACAATGCGCCTTAATTACACAATGACCAGTGAGGATGTAATTGATAAAGCTGTGAAGGTTCTTTCAGATGTGATGAAGATGGAGATACAATAATATCACTGATGAAAGGGGGCAATATGTTGAAATGTGATAAATGTGGAGAGAGTATTCAAGATGACATGGTGTATACATTCAAGGACAGGAAAGTTTGCGATGACTGTTATATTGATTTGATCATCGGTGTCCCGGATGTGGATATCTCCAAATTATCTCCGGAGATACAATCTCATCTTCATCCTGTTATGAAAAACTGGCACCGTGATCGCCCGAACCGCCATCATATAAAATACCCTGGAACTCCCCCAAGTTCCTGATAAATAGGACTGTGAAATTGATCGTCCAACCACTGGAAGACAAAAGCGGGCATTGAATTCTGTCATGATCAAAACTTTTATGATATAAAGGGCAAGAGATCCTGTTTCCCTCCTGGAGTATGGATACGTCGCAGCAGATGCAATTGAAAAGACCCGGGGCGCATGCTTTCATGTCCTGACGTATGGGATGAAATAGTGAAAATCATTCAGCTCATGCGATTGGTATTGACTCAGACCATTTAATTTGACATCGTAGCAATGGAAACCTTCGCAAAACCAAAGGACTTTGCAGACAATACCGGCTTCAGGGAGCAGAGGAAGAAATCTCTGAACAAACTCGATATAAACTCCATTGACACACCCATAATCGACATTATCGAAAACCTTTCGAAACTCAGTTATTGTTTTACCTTACAAAGCTGCTATGGTCATTTTGTGCACAACTTTCAGAAGGACCCTCACAGTCTGGAGCCTTTACCGATGTCAGACGAAATCAAGAGTGTTGAATACAGAATCGCTTATATCGCTTTTTGTATTGAGAACAGCGACTGCGGGAAGGAATTTTTCAATGATTTGAAAGAGATTCAATTGATTGATACACAATACATCCAGTTCGGAAGCGCGGAATGGTTCTGGAAGAGGCACCTCAACTCTTTTATACTGCAAGTTGAGCCTGAAAGGTATATGATGAAAGACAAGGCATTTGTCGATTACAATGAAGCCTTACACTTACAGAAAACGAGAAACAGCTTCTTTGCCGAACTCAGGTATTTGATTCAAATGCGGTTTTAAGGGAACTTTGATAAGATGGGATGAGGTTATACCATTTATAGATGGACACTGGACTCAAGGAAAAATGGGAAAGTTCTCAAAGGAGGGCAAATAAGAAAGGAAGGCAGATATGGGTACTTCAAATGAAAGTATTGAAAAGGGAGACAAACAAC
>JAXHSZ010000561.1:0-31402 GCA_034190725.1 Thermodesulfobacteriota bacterium | reverse complement strand
CTTGTAAATTAGTGTCCATCCAGAAATGAGATATTTTCTGCAAGGTCAAAGAAGACGAAGATTTTAACCGCAAGAATACATTGGGTATTTTGAGGATTAAAATCTGAGTCTGACGCAGAGATTGTGGAAAAGAGCCATTTACGGATGGGCACAAAATAATTCATCCTATGCATTCATACATATGTTCACTGTTTTGTATACAAAACACACCAGTTTTCACATTATATAAAGCAATTTACATACCGGATAACTATATATGAATTATAACTCAATGAAATCAAATGATATTTATAATAAATATGCAGAATTCTACATAGGGTAAAAGGAAAAAATGTATGTAATTCGATACCACTTATTTGCAAAATAATTCTCATTTGGGATAAGTTGTTTCTTTCATTGATAGAATCATTTGAAAATGAGGTGTATTTTATGAATACAAAAATGAAAACAGTATATAAAACAGGGAAAATGGGACTTGATGATGATCGCTCTGAGATCGGCTGGACGCATGAAACTTGTCTTTGCGTAAGATCACAGGGTTCAGGTGTCAGGAGGTATATGAACGGAAAAAAAGACTTGACAACTGAACAAATGTCTGGTATTTTTTAGGTCAACCTGGGTTACTTTTATTGGTAAACCACCTGACATCAGTCAGTAAATGTTTTGGCAACGGAGTATCACAGCCTGGTAGCACAATTACCACAACATTCAAGGGTCAAAAACTAAACACAACATACCAGACACAAAACACAAATGGCATCACATGAAAAAAGACCTAACGCCCAGACAGAAAGCCATCCTTCAGTACATCGCTGATACGATTGAAAGGAAGGGTTATTCTCCGACTATCCGGGAGATCGGGCAGGAGACGGGAATTTCCAGCCTGGAAGGGGTCTTGTGCCACTTAAGAGCCCTCGAGAAAAAGGGGCGCATCAAAAGGGACTCAAGCCATCGAAGCATTCGGATTCTGTCCCCCGATGGAGGGGTGACAAGGAGAAGTGAAGAGACAGTGAAACTTCCGCTTTTGGGGAGGATAGCCGCGGGAGAGCCCATCCTTGCCCCGGGAAATGTTGAGGATAATATCCCTGTTCCAAAATTCCTGGTCAAGGGCAATGGAGACACCTTCCTTCTGAAGGTAAAGGGAGACAGCATGAAGGACGATCATATCCTGGACGGGGACCTGATCGTGACAAGACATCAGGTGGATGCGGAAAACGGCGAAATAGTTGCCGCTGTGATCGACGGAGAAGCAACGGTCAAGCGGTTCTATCGTGAACAGGACCACGTGAGGCTGCAACCCGCCAATCCTGATTATGAGCCCATCATTCTGAGAAGGGACTTCCAGATATGCGGAAAGGTCATCGGGCTTTTGAGGCTGGAAGTCCATTGAAAGCCCTTGTCCGTTAATGGTGAGCAGTTCACGGTTAACCGTTTGTTCATGAGTGACTAAAGTTTGAAGTGACTCAAGTGACTCAAGTTAAGGAATACATGATAACTGCCAAGACATCGATTCCTTAGGTGACAATTAAAAGAGAAGAGTTGTGACACATGAAATGAGGTATGCATGCAACTCCATACTGACAACAGAATAAGGGTAGGGGTCATCTATGGAACACAGAAGAAGGCCGCGCCCGTGTGGTTTGTATGGAAGGGGACCAAATACTCTATTCAGGAGATCACGTACTACTGGCAGGACAGGAAGGGCAGAGAGCCTCTCCACTACTTTTCCGTAACAGACGGGGACAACCTCTTCAAACTCTGTTTCAATGGTTTTACACTGAACTGGCATCTTGTGGAGGTGCATCAGCAGGATCTGTGAGAAAGCAAATAGCCGGCAAGCGGTGAACCTGGTTCACCCCACAGATGGAAACATTGGACGACTGCGGGAACGTAATATGACTATTAGGAACGAAAGCACTCTGGCACAGCCCCCGGACTGGGGTCTTTCAGAACGAACCAGGGTCATCATGCATCTGGACATGGATGCCTTCTTCGGGTCCGTGGAACAGGCGGCCAATCCCATGCTCAGGGGCAGGCCCATTGCAGTGTGCGGGTCCAAGGAAAGGTCCGTTGTGAGTTGCGCTTCATATGAGGCCAGACCATATGGGGTGAAAGCAGGGATGCCTGTCAATCAAGCCCGAAGAATCTGCCCGTCCCTCACCCTGGTTGAGGCGGATATCTCAAAGTATGTTGACACGTCAATGCGGGTGATCTCCATTCTCCGGGGGTTCAGTCCCAAGGTAGAGGTCTATTCCATAGATGAGGCTTTTCTGGATGTCACCGGGTGTCTTTTGCTCTTTTCCGGGATTGAGAATATTGCGAGACGTATCAAGGAAAGGATCCGGAAAGAACTGAGCTTGACCTGTTCCATTGGCGTGGGTCCAAACAAACTTGTTGCCAAAATGGCCTCAGAGATGGAGAAGCCCGACGGTCTCACAGTGATCCGTAAAGATGAACTGCACGGGATACTGAAGGAGCTTCCGGTTCAAGACCTGCCCGGGGTGGGAGACAAGCTGGCTCATCATCTTGAGGTCCTCGGCATACGGACCTGCGGACAGTTGGGGACCGCACCCGTGTCCATGCTCACAAGGCGGTTTGGGATCATCGGCCAAAGGCTTCGGGAGATGGGGCAGGGGATTGACAACTCCCCAGTGATTCCCTTGGGAAAAGAACCAGAGGCAAAGTCTGTGGGACACAGCATGACCCTGGATCGAGATATTTCAGACAGGTGGGAGATCAATCGATTCATCCTTCAACTCTCCGAGATGGTTGGGAGAAGGTTGAGAAAGGCGCGTTGCAGCGGCAGGACGGTCACTTTGACCTTACGATATTCCGACTTCCATACCTTCACCAAGCAAATGACCATGAAGAGATATATCAATGAAAGTCGGGAGATATATCTCAACGCTTTGGAGATACTGGATTCTCTGGTACTGAGGCAGCCGGTGCGGCTATTGGGGGTGAAGGTTTCCGGTCTTTCCAGGGATTGTCTCCAACTTTCTTTCTTTCCACAGGATCGGAAAAGAAGAGAGGTCATGAAAGTCATGGACCGGGTGAATGACCGCTACGGCGAGTTTTCCCTGACCTATTCATCCCTTCTGGATAATCTCAGGCAACGAAGGGTGATCACGCCCAACTGGCGGCCGGAAGAAGACCGCCACTGGTGATACGGTCTGGGCTTTATAGACCGGTACGAATTTGGTCGTGTCGTGTAAAAACACCAAAAGAAATTTGACAGAACCCCGCCGGCCGTATATGATGGGAGATTAATGTGTTGTTGATCACAGGAAGTTGTGGCTTTGCTGCTTCGGGATTTCGGAAGTGATTTTTTACTGCGGAGAGAAGTTATATATGTATATTATACTATTTGAGTGCTATGAAATAGAAAGCTGTCAGCAAGTTTCACCGGTGGTGAAGCGAATCTTTTCAAGAAGCTAAATTATTGCACATCTTATACTAAAATAATGAGGAGTTGACAAATGAATGCTGAGAATTCTTTCAATAAGTTCACAGGAGCCTCCAGGTACGTTCTGGATGAAGAGCTGGCGGAAATAGTAAACATCTCCATGGCGCTGGAGATGCCTCTTCTCTTGAAAGGGGAGCCCGGCACCGGAAAGACCATGTTGGCACATGCCATTGCAGAAGCCCTCGGGATGAGGCTTATTGTTTTGAATGTGAAATCCAACATGAAACTGGTAGACGCCCTCTATCAGTATGACACGCTTACCCGTCTCAACGACAGCCGTTTCGGGGATTCCCAAAGAGATGTGAGCAATATCGAAGAGTATATCAAGATGGGAAAGATAGGACAGTCCTTTGTTGCTGAAGAGCGTGTGGTCTTGCTCATAGATGAGATAGACAAGGCGGATACTGACTTCCAAGACGATATGCTCGATGTACTGGACCAGATGGAGTTCGATATTATAGAAATAGATAAAACCATACAGGCAAAAAACAGACCGGTCATTGTAATTACTTCAAACGCCAAGAAGGATTTATCCGATCCTTTTTTGGGACGCTGTAATTTTCATCACATTGCTTTTCCTGATCCCGACATGATGAGAAGGATCATCAATGTTCATTTCCCTGATATCAGCAGGGACCTTATCAATGGCACAGTGAAAACCTTTTACTCCCTGAGAAATATTCGTGGTATCGAAAAAAAGCCTGCCACAAGGGAATTGATAAACTGGATACGGGCACTGCGTGCGGACCAGGATTTCAAGGCTGAATACCTGAATCGAGGAGACGTTCCATACTTGGGTGTGCTCTTTAAGAAAAGTCCCGACTATGTGATTGCTCAGAAAAGCATCGCAGGTTCTAAAATGGTATAGGAAAGAATGGAGGATGGGTAAACTCCAAGGAGTTTGAAAGATGTTCATTGATTTTTTTTATATGCTGAAGAGGGTAGGCATTCCTGTTTCGCCTACTTCTTTCCTCCGACTTCAGAAGGCCCTCAGCTTGGGTCTTATCAATTCTATTGATGATTTCTACACAGCTGCCCGTTCAATTCTCGTGAAAAGCGAGAGGTATTTCGATCTGTACGATCAGGTGTTTGCCCACCATTTTGAGGGGAAGGAATTTGAGGAACTCGACGAAATAGAACTGTCAGATATGGCCCATGAGTTACTGGAGGAATGGTTGGATGATCCCGAAGCTCTTGCCGAAGTTCTGGGATTGGATGAAGAAGATATCTTACAAATGTCGCCGGAAGATTTACTCCAATACTTCATCGACAGGTTGAAAGAGCAGACCGAGGCACACCATGGGGGCAACAAATGGATAGGCACACGCGGCACGTCCCCTGTGGGGCATTCCGGATTCCATCCCAAAGGAATGAGGATTGGAGGAGTATCCAGGAACAAGTCTGCAGTCAAGGTGGCAATGGACAGAAGATATCGAGATTATTCCCAGGAAGGTCCTCTGACCCAATCCCAGATTGGTGAGGCACTCAAGAAGTTGAGGAATATGATTCCGTCGGGCCCGAAAGACCAGATCAATATTGATGAGACAATCTACCAGACAATGAAGAACGCCGGTGAGATAGAGATCATATTCGAACGAAGTCTCAAAGACAGACTCAAGGTCATTTTGGCCATCGATAATGGCGGATGGTCAATGGAACCTTTCATTGATGTGGTTCAAACCCTCTTCAACTATGCCAGGGCCCAGTTCAAGGATCTTCAGACATTCTTTTTTCATAATACCATTTACGATGAACTGTGGAAAGATCCCCAAAGGCGATATCAGCCCTATTCTGTGGATGACTTGATTCGTTTGGATCCTGAAACCCGATTCATTATCGTTGGTGATGCGAGTATGGCACCTTTCGAACTCCTGGCCAGAGATGGTTCCATTCATATAGAAGAGAGGTCGGGAAAGCCCAGTTACGAAAGGCTTCGCTTTATTGCAGATACTTTTCCCTATTCAATATGGCTTAATCCGGTGATGGCTGTGGAATGGCCCTTCACAAGCACCATTAAAACCGTGCGGGAGGTCTTTCCCATGTTCGAGCTGTCTATAGATGGATTGGAGAAGGCTGTAAGCTACATGATGGGAAAGAACTAAATAGTGTCTGAACGAAAAATCCTAGTTTTCGTTCAGACACTAAGTATTCACGAGTGTGAGGTTTATATGGTTTCAGGTGCCTGGTTTCAGGTGTCTGGTTCAAGAAAGAACGCAGTAGCAATAAAGGAGCTACACTTAACCACATAGGTCGAATTCTTTCCATTATGCACCATCCATTTCCTGCCGTTTAAACTTCTCAATGTCAATGGCGAGTTCCGGAAAAGCCAATTCATCTCTGCTCACTTTCCTATTGTGGTATTCTACAAAATATATGGACTTTTCCAAAGACTCATTATCGTCTTTGTCTATTTTCAATTGATCCAGGACCCCTTTCCTAATATCGGTCAAGACACTTTGCGAGTGTGTATCATGCCGCAAAAAGCAGTAGAAATCAAAGCAATTTCTTTTGTCTTTATCACGATAGAAGTAGAATTCTGAATTGTGAAAAGAAATCTCTTTTAAGTAAGACCAAAATGTATCATCAACGAGTATTCTTGGATTCTTCGCTGCCCTTTCCAACCTGTATGCATTGAGGTATGCTCTGCTGAAGACAAAGAAGTTGTTTTCCTGACGATTAGACTCGCTCTCATAATGAGAACCAATGGAAATCCCCCCTCTCAGGAGAAGTCCGGTTTTGGCAATGAATAGTGTGCAAAAATTGGATACCAAAGCAAGATACAGATGAATACAATGGGATATTGTTTCTTCCCTTGAACATACTGAAGGATAAAAACGTATCTTTGAAAACTGTAAACTGAAAAGGATAGTGTCTGAAATGAATCGTATACTTATGGCATCTACAACTTTATTGTAGTAATCTTCAATGATCGGATTTTCATATATTTCACTGATCGTTATGCCCTTTAGCTTTTCCATTATCCCAACAGTGGATTGTTTCAACAATCTCTCAATTCCACGAATGACCTCAATATTCTCCATATGTCTTTTCACTAAAGATTCGTAGCCCAAGATATCAATAAGTCCGACTATTGCAGTATCAATCACTCTTTGTCTCAGCTCCCTTTAATTATCACGGAATCAATGGATTCCAAAAGACTTCCAATGACACACAGTCTGGGAATACAACCTTCTTATTTTGTATCATAATCCGACTTCCATGTAAAGTGAGGTAGATGAATACGATCCATCCTTTTCTAAACACAGGGATATCTCCCCATATCAAGCCGATGTTGAATTTCCTCTGGTGATGTATGCACCCCAACCTCAATATGATCCATTGCTATCTTTTTCAGACGATAATGACCAATCATAGGAAACGTGCTGCCACGAAAGAGACGCAACTTATTTTCCACAGCCTCAAGAGAATCGTCGACTCTACCGGACCGATCACCACCGGAATTACTCAGAATCCTTTTCTGAACGGTTTCAGGAGAGCAGTGAAGATACACGATCATTTTCACATCAATAATCCGATCCACATCCCTGGCCTGACCCACATGCCTCGGCAACCCATTGAGAAGTAACAGATCATCTTCATTCATTTTCCGTTTATACATAAATTCAGTAAGAATACTTCTGGCAATATGAAAGTGCTCATCTCCAAGCAGTGCCCCTGTTTGCAGGGAATCATTAATTATGCCAGTATCTTCTTTGGTCAATGATGCAGGACCTATACCGGTTTTTTCGATTTCCCGAAGTATTGCCCCAAAATCGAAATGATGGCATCTCATCCCCCATACTCCTTTTTCCTGACAAAAATCACCCAAAGGTGTCTTGCCTGATCCGGTCGGTCCAACGAAGAGCACAGCTTTTTGCCGGGTCATTGCCATATATAACTCCCCCCATTGAGAAATATTTTCGGTTTCTCCTTTAAAATACACTGCTGATCCAAAGCTCGTTCTCTGAATGGACCTTGCGAACAGGATTTTTTAGGCAGTAGCTTCTTATTTGTAGAAGTGTCTATAAGTGTCAGGAAGGCTATAATGCTACATCAACCTTTTTTAGAATTGTCGTCGGCAGTAAAAGTACGCTCTGGAACCTGTAGAGGTTGTCTATCTGTTTTGGAACGTATCCAGTTGATTGAACGTAATACCGAAGGTTGTTGAATAACCCAACGTTCCAGTGCACGTTTTCCGGGAAAATCGATCAACATTATACCAATAAGGATTGTAATGAGACCCTGACCGGGCAGTACCAGCATTACCAAGCCGGAAAATACGAATACCATACCGAAAAAATTCTTGACAATAAGAAATATGGGGCCAAGTACCATATGTTTTCTGTAATAACCATGTGGATTTTCTTTCTTCTGCATGAAGTAATCGTTGGGAATACGAACAGCTAAGATGGGAATGAATACCAAAGTTCCCATAAATGTGACAACCGAAAGTATCCCCAGCCACCATAGGGCGGTTTCATACATGCGAATCCATTCCAATATCAAAGCCATTTTTTGTCTTTTTCGTATAATGTCCGGTGTTTTTATTTCTTGAATATAATCACAATACCTGCTTCCACATTGCCTCTCTTACCACTGAGGGTCAGATAATTACTAAAGGTTATCACATTTGTCAAATGATAAACTTAAAAAAGTGGCAACAATTTTACTTTTTGAAAAGAGCTCACTCAGTGGCAATCAGGTATGGAAAACCTCAGCTGAGTGATCTGTTCTTACTGTAAAACTGTATCGTACTGAACCTGAAGCAAAAACATTGCGAATCGAACTCACTGAAGGGGTGACTTCACTTTCGTACGTTTCGAATCGTTTTTTACTCCATATTCAGCAACCTACAGCCTCTCGTAACGGAAAGAATCGATCAACTGAGATAAAATAAAGAAAACCATTGCTGTAATATAAAAAAAAGGGTATCATCACCGTAGGTTAAAAAAGAAAGGAGTGAATATGAAAGCATTAGTAATCGGTGGAACCGGACCGACAGGACCGTTCATTTTAGACGGATTGTTAAAGAGGGGATATGAGGTAACCATTCTTCATCGTGGAACCCATGAAATAGATCTCCCTCCGGAGATCGAACACCTTCACGGAGACCCCCATTTTGTGGAGACACTGAATCAAGCCCTGGGATCACGCACATATGATTTAGTGATAGCCATGTATGGGAGGCTGCGTCACGTAGCAGAAGTGATGAGGGGAAGGACGGAAAGGCTGATATGTGCAGGAGGCGTCGGTGTATATAAGGCGATGCTCGACCCGGACGAGTCGATGAACAATGATTCTCATCTTATCCCTGAAAATGCTCCATTGATCTGTAATCCAAAGATGGATGGTTCAGAGAAAGATGCCATGTATCGCTTTACGGATCTCATGGTACAAAGCGAGCTGGCTGTTATGGAATCTCACTATCTGGGCTTTTACAGCGCAACCATTTTTAGATTTCCCATGATCTACGGTCCCAGGCAGCTTGTTCCAGGTGAGTGGAGTGTTATACGTCGTATCCTGGACGGACGAAAGAAATTGATTTTGCCTGATGGTGGTTTGGCCATTGAATCAAGAGGATATGCGGAGAATATGGCTCACGGCGTGTTATTGAGTGTAGACCATCCGAAAGAATCGGCAGGGCAAGCGTATAACATTGCGGATGAAGACGCTTTAAGCCCTCGGGACTGGATAAAGATCGTATCAGATTTTATGAATCATACGTTCGAGTTTGTATATATGCCAGCGAAACTTTCAACACCGGCTATTCCTTACGGAATGCCCATAAGACCTTTTGCACTGAAGACAGGCGAACTTCACCACAGGATTTTGGACCTCAAAAAGATCAAGACGCAACTGGGATACAGAGACCTCTTCAAAGCAAGAGAAGGGCTTGAGAAGACGGTTCAGTACTATCTGGACAATCCTCCTGAACGGGGAGGGGAGATCGAACAACGGTTGAATGATCCTTTCAACTACGAAACTGAAAATAAGTTGATCAATGAGTATGAGAAAGCTTTAGAAAGGTTGTCTTCCATATTTCCAGTGAAAATCTGGCGACACCCATATCCTCATCCGGAGAAGCCGGATGCAAAGCGGGACCAGAGAGGAAGATAAACAGCAGTTCTCAGGAGTCAATGATGAGGTGTTTCAAGTGCATAGGATGAACTCCTCAGATTCTCGGTTATACTGTTCAAAGTGAGAGAGATAAGTGTGGAGAAACAGATGAATAGTACTTGTGAGTTTGAACTGATCAAGGAAGAGAATATATTGGAACTCAAGACCAGGGCTTTGCTGTATCGGCATATAAAGACAGGTGCCCAGGTCTTGTCCCTTATAAACGATGATGAAAATAAGGTGTTTGGGGTGAATTTTCGCACTCCTTCAAATGATTCAACAGGCATAGCTCATATCCTTGAACATTCCGTGCTTTGCGGTTCAAGAAAATATCCTGTAAAGGAACCATTTGTGGAACTCATCAAAGGATCGCTCCAAACCTTTTTAAATGCCTTCACATATCCTGACAAGACATGTTACCCTGCTGCCAGTCAAAACCTGAAGGATTTTTATAATCTTATTGATGTTTATCTTGATGCCGTGTTCTACCCACAGATAACGCCATGGATATTTCAACAGGAGGGATGCCACCTTGAATTGGAAAATATACAGGACCCCCTTGTCTATAAAGGTGTTGTCTTCAATGAGATGAAAGGTGCCTACTCATCTCCCGACCGTCTTCTTATGGAATATTCTCAGCATTCACTCTTCCCTAATACTCCGTATGGTGTTGAATCCGGTGGAGACCCAAAATATATCCCCCATCTTACTTATGATGAATTTCACAGATTTCACCAGGATTACTACCATCCGTCCAATACTCGTATTTACTTTTATGGAGATGACGATCCTCAAAAGAGGCTTGCCATCATAGAAGAATATTTAAAGGATTTTGAGCGAAGAGATATCCATTCATCCGTCTCAGTGCAAAAACCATTTGATATGCCCAAACATTTTGTCAAATCTTTTCCAGGAGGAGAGGAAGGGGGGGAGCATCCAAATGGTATGATCACTGTGAACTGGCTCCTTCCGGAAACAACTCAGCCGGAAATGAATCTGGCGTTACAGATTTTGGAATATATCCTCCTGGGCATGCCTGCATCTCCCCTTCGGAAGGCACTCATCGAATCAGGTCTTGGTGAAGGTCTGGCCGGTGTAGGGCTTGAAAAAGATCTTCGACAGATGTTCTTTTCAACAGGTCTCAAAGGGATCGATCCTCAGAATGCGGATAGAGTTGAATCCCTGATTATGAGTACATTGGATGAACTGATGAACAATGGGATTGACCCTCAAACCATAGAAGCTGCAATCAATACGGTGGAATTTCAGCTGAGGGAGAATAATTCAGGTGGATATCCTCAAGGATTGGTGCTTATGCTTCGTTCCTTAACCACCTGGCTTTACGATAGTGATCCATTGATTCTCCTTGCTTTTGAAAGACCTCTTCAAGAGCTGAAGGCAAAGGTGAAATCAAATAAACAGGTGTTTGAATCCCTTATTGATAAGTATTTCATAAAAAACTCCCACAGAACAACCCTTTTGCTCAAGCCTGATACCCAACTTGGAGAAAAGGAGAAAGAAGAAGAGCGCAAACACTTGGCTCATATCAGAAATAGCATGGGTGATACCGAGTTGAGGGATCTCGTGGAAAACACGTGTAAGCTGAAGGAAATGCAAAAGACTCCTGATTCCCATACAGCCCTTGCCACCATCCCTTCCCTTGAATTAAATGACTTGAACAGAACCAACAAGCTCATCCCAATGGATTTATTAAGGGAAGGAGATACACGAGTTCTCTATCACGATCTCTTCACAAACAAGATCATATATCTTGATTTGGGTCTTGATTTGCATTCCTTACCACAGCACTATCTCCAGTACGCACCTGTTTTTGGTCGTGCCCTCCTGGAGATGGGATCAGAGAGGGAAGATTATGTGAAACTCGCCCAGAGGATAAGCACAAAGACGGGAGGAATTCACTCTCAACCGGTCACATCCACAACAAAGGAAGGAAAACAAAGCGTTGTAAAGCTATTCCTGAGGGGAAAGGCCATGGTTCCCCAGGCAGGAGAACTCTTGAAAATTCTTTCTGATGTTCTGCTTTACACGCTGTTTGATAATAAGGAGCGTTTCAAGCAGATCGTATTGGAAGAAAAGGCAAAAAGAGAGCAGAAGCTGGTGCCTGAAGGGCACAGGATTGTAAACCTCAGGTTAAAGTCCAATTTCAATGAAGCTGATTGGGCAGCCGAACAAATGCAAGGCATAAGTTATCTCTTCTTTCTCAGGCAACTTTTAAGGGATATTGATGACGATTGGCAGAGTGTCCTCAATGTCCTTGAGGAAATACGAAGGTTGTTGCTCAATAAGGACGGGATGATACTCAACGTGACATTGGATAACCAAGCATGGTCACGGATTCTGCCCCTTGTTCGGGAATTTCTGGACAGATTTCCCAGAGCACCCATGGTACAAGAATACTGGCAACGAGATGAGTCGATAGACTTTGATTGCCTTGCAATCCCCTCCCAAGTGAATTTTGTCGGAAAAGGAGTTGACATATACAAATTGGGATATCGGTTTCACGGGTCCTCGCTAGTGATCAGTCATTATCTCCGGACCGCATGGCTATGGGATCGCGTGAGGGTACAGGGGGGCGCATACGGCGCTTTTAATGCTTTTGACCGTTTTTCAGGAATACTGACTTTTATTTCGTACAGGGATCCCAACATTATAAAGACATTGGATGTCTATGATCAAACAGCAGAATATCTGAAGCAGATTCATCTTAACGAAAAAGAGCTCACAAAGAGCATCATAGGCGTAATCGGATCTATTGATCAATACATGTTGCCCGATGCAAAGGGATATACCTCCTTATTACGACACATAAGCAAAGATGATGATATGTCCCGACAAAAGATGCGAGAGGAGGTTTTAGGAACCACGGCGACCCACTTCAAGGAATTCGGGGATCTACTCAGTAATGCCGGAAATGAGGGGCTGGTCACTGTCCTGGGCGCTCAGAGTTCTCTGGAAGAGAGCATGAAGGATCAAAGGGACAAGCTCAGGATCATAAAAGTTCTCTGATCCCTGATATCCGTCCCCTATGAACATTTACAAATACCCGAAGAAGAGGTCTTAGCGCTGTGCTCATTGCGAAGGTACGAGACACTATAAAAAAGTACGGTATGATAGAAAAAGGGGACAGAATCGTTGTGGGAGTGTCCGGAGGGCCGGATTCCGTATTCCTTCTGCATGCATTAAACGATTTGAGAACAGAATTCAACCTCTCCCTGATAGTAGCCTGTCTGGATCATTGTATTCGTGGGAACGAATCCAGAATGGAGTGCGAATTCGTTGAGAATCTGGCCAAAACATTGAATCTGCCCTTTGAGTTTCATTCCGTTGATGTGCCTGCCGTCAAGAAAATTCAAAGACTCTCAACCCAGGAGACCGCACGGAATGTGCGATATGATTTTTTTCTGGATATATTGAAAAGATATGAGGCCCATAAGGTGGCCTCTGGGCACAATGCGGATGATCAGGCAGAGACGGTTCTCATGAGGATGATAAGAGGCACAGGGCTTTCTGGTCTTTCCGGAGTTCCACCAATCCGGGATGGAGTATTTATCCGACCTCTCATAGAAATACAGAGATCTGATATAGAAGATTATCTCCAGAAAAATTGTATACAATACATTATAGACAGCTCGAACAAAGAAGACATTTATTTGCGCAATAAGATACGCAATTCTCTTATGCCGATCTTGACAAACGATTACAATCCACGTATAGTGCAAAATTTGGTTCGTACGGCTGATATTCTCAGGAAAGAAGATGAATTTCTCAATGGAATTGCTTCTGTTTTTTTCTCAAGGAGTTGTCTCCACAAGAGTGATGAATCAATGGCACTCGACATTCCTCGTCTTATGGAATTTCAAGAACCCTTGCAGATGAGAGTATTGAGAAAAGCGATAGAATCCCAATGTGGGGATCTCAAAAGGATCGGTTTCAAACACATTGAATCATTGATGGATCTCCTTTCCCATGACGGCCCCAATAGATCCATTCATTTACCGGGAGGAATCGTTGCCGAGAGAAGATACAATGAATTGATGATACAAAAGAAAGCAGAAGAAAAACTTTTTCATTATTCATTTTATGAGATTCCTCAACATGTGATATTAGAAGAGATCGGCAAAAAAGTGCAATTTCAGACTGTTCAAAGGAATGAAAATTTCAGAATGGATCTCGATCCAAACAGTGCATTCATGGATTTCAGTGAAATCAGATTTCCCATAATAATACGAAGTTTTAAAGAAGGGGATCGGTTTCAACCAATGGGAATGGAAGGCACAAAGAAACTTAAAAAATTCTTTGTGGACAAGAAAATACCAAGATCCATCAGGAGACAAATTCCACTTCTCACATTCGGTGATCTGATGGCCTGGGTTATGGGTTATAGGATAGACCACAGGGTAAGGGTGAAAGAATCCACCAGGAAAATCCTTGAGGTGAAGATTTCATGAGAAAGTCTTGACCCAATATGAATTGATTTTTATTGTAATTTATATGGAATTATATTATAAATTTTAAAGATATCAATAAAGCCCGTCTTTATCTTTACCGATAGAATCTTTAAAAAGGTCTATCCTGATTGTATAAATGAAGCTGAGGCCCTGTATGGAAAATTCTACTGTAGAAAAACATTAAACAAAGGGAGTGTCAATCGACATAAGATGATGAATGGAAAGATGAATCCGTTTTACAAAAATATGGCCTTGTGGCTTGTGATTACATTGATGATGATACTGCTCTATCAACTCTTCAGCAAGCCGAGAACCACACAAGATAAGGTTATATTCAGTGAGTTTTTGACTGCCGTTGAGTCGGGAGAGGTGTTGGAGGTTGAGATTCGGGGCGACCAGATCACGGGAAGGTATCTGGATGGGAGAGCATTCAGTACATATGCGCCTCAAGATCCTGACCTCATTAGAACACTGAGAACAAAGGGGATTAGAATATCAGCCAAACCGGAGGAAACATCCCCATGGTATCTCACAGCCCTTATCTCGTGGTTTCCCATGCTTCTTTTAATAGGTATATGGATCATCTTCATGAGACAGATGCAGGCAGGTGGAAAGGCCATGTCTTTCGGTAAGAGCAGGGCCAGATTGCTTTCAGAACATCAGCCTAGAGTGACTTTTGAAGATGTGGCAGGGATTGATGAAGCAAAAGAAGAGTTGCAGGAGATAATAGAGTTCTTAAGAAATCCCAGAAAATTCACCAAACTGGGTGGTCGGATTCCAAAAGGGGTACTCTTGATGGGAGCTCCGGGCACAGGCAAGACATTGCTTGCACGAGCGATTGCAGGAGAGGCAAATGTTCCTTTCTTCAGTATCAGTGGGTCTGATTTTGTTGAGATGTTTGTGGGAGTTGGGGCGTCTCGGGTAAGGGACCTGTTTATTCAGGGAAAAAAGAGCGCTCCTTGCATTATATTCATAGATGAGATCGATGCTGTTGGGAGGCACCGTGGAGCCGGATTAGGAGGAGGACATGATGAAAGGGAGCAAACCCTGAACCAATTGCTCGTGGAGATGGATGGGTTTGAATCAAAGGAAGGTGTGATTCTCATCTCCGCCACAAATAGACCGGATGTGCTGGATCCTGCGTTGATGCGTCCGGGGAGATTTGATCGCCAGGTTGTGGTTCCTCCCCCTGATATAAAGGGCAGGGAAGGGATACTAAAAGTTCACACAAGAAAGACACCCTTAAGCGAAAGTGTAGAGCTTGAGGTTTTGTCCAGGGGGACTCCCGGCTTTACAGGGGCAGATCTGGAGAATCTCGTTAATGAGGCAGCCCTTCTGGCAGCGCGCAAAGATAAGGCAGAGATTCAAATGGAGGACTTTGAAGAGGCCAAGGACAAAGTAATGATGGGGGCTGAGAGAAGAAGTATGATAATAAGCCCTGAAGAGAAACGCAATACTGCTTACCATGAGGCAGGCCATGTATTGGTTGCGAAGTTGCTGCCCGGCACAGATCCCATCCATAAAGTAACGATAATACCAAGGGGCAGGTCATTGGGTTTGACCCAACAGCTGCCTCTCGACGAAAAGCATACATACCCAAAGGAATACCTGTTAAACAATATTGCTATTCTTCTTGGAGGAAGGGTGGCAGAGGAGATCGTATTGGGAGATCTCACAACGGGTTCAGGCAACGATCTGGAAAGGTCTACTGATCTGGTGAGAAAGATGGTTTGTGAGTGGGGCATGAGTGCCGACTTGGGGCCCGTTACATTTGGAAAGAAAGAAGAACAGATTTTTCTCGGAAGAGAGTTCGCTCAACATCGGGATTACAGCGAGGATACCGCCATAAAAATCGACAAGGAAGTGAAGAGGATAATCACTGAAAGCTACGAAAAGGTGAAAAAACTTCTGACCGAAAATATCGATGCTCTTCATAAACTTGCAGGTGAGCTGCTGGAAAAAGAAGTTCTTGATGCAGATGCAATCAATACGATATTAGAAAGAGGAGAATCAAAAAGTGGGGGTGTGGAAGTCAATGAAGTCGGAGAAGAGAGGGAGGTAAAAGAAAAAAAGGAGATTAAAGAGGTGAAAAAGACGAAAAAAAGACGTCTCGCTCCGGAATCTTGATTTTGTGGAATTGAAGATGGCCTGTAATCCCAGAGTGCTGAATATTACATCCAGGGAAGATGCTTTAGAGGAGCTCAATGAGATGGGAATCGATCCCTCTCGCATTGATTCCATCTCCGGTAAGATGGTTCACATAAACCTCAAATTGGAAAATGTGGAACGTGGATCAGCAGATATCCTGAAAAAGAAGATGGATTCAGTCGGTGGGGCAGCCGCAGTTGCTCACAGAAAAGCTGATAATTGGAAAGAATCGACGGATATTCTCCTTACAGGCAACCATGAACATTTCAAAAAACTCCTCGAAAAGAGACAATCCGAGTCACATGGGTTAAGTCTATTAAAGCAGGAAATTCAAGAATCCATAGACAACCCATTGAAAAAAAAATTCATCATAAAGTGTAAGAAGGTCGATCTCGATCTCAATCAAAGAACTCATATTATGGGGATTGTGAATGTAACCCCCGATTCTTTTTCAGATGGAGGGGTTTTTTCCGATCCCCATAAGGCGTATGAACACGCATTGAAATTGGTGGATCAGGGAGCCGATATCATAGATATCGGCGGCGAAACCACAAGACCCGGTTCAAAGCCTATTACTGCCAATGTGGAGATCGATCGTGTTGTGCCTGTGATTGAAAGGCTGGCACGAAGGATAAATGTCCCCATTTCCATAGATACATATAAATCTCATGTTGCGGAAAAAGCCATAGAAGCCGGAGCAGAGATAATTAACGATATAAGCGGCTTGCATTTTGATTCCAGGATGGCCCAAACCGCTGCCCGCCTCAACGTTCCGGTCGTCTTGATGCATATCAAAGGCACACCTGAGAATATGCAGCAAAACCCCCACTATGAAGCACTTATTTCGGAGATTCTTCAGTATCTGAGAGAGAGTATCTCCATGGCTCAAGAAACCGGGATAGACGTGAATAATACAATAGTTGATCCAGGAATCGGTTTTGGGAAGTCCATAAACAACGGACACAACCTGAAGATAATCAACAAGCTGTCAGAATTCAAATGTCTGGGAAGACCCATACTTGTGGGCCCTTCAAGAAAGGCCTTTATCGGCAAGATACTCGATGCGGATCCGATTGAGAGGGAGGAAGGAACAGCGGCCGCCGTATCAGCAGCGATACTGAACGGTGCAAATATTGTAAGGGTCCATAATGTGGGAATGATGAGAAAAGTAGTAAGAGTCATCGATGCCATAAAGAATCAGAATGAAGAGAAGAGAATAGCCCCGGAGGTATAGTATGGGGAAGTTGTTTGGTACGGATGGTGTAAGAGGGGTTGCGAACATTGAACCCATGACGGTTGAAACGGCCACACAACTGGGCAGAGGGATATCGTACATATTCAAGAGTGAACAACGAAGACATAAAATCGTTGTGGGCAAGGATACAAGGCTTTCAGGATATATGATTGAGAATGCTCTGACTGCCGGTGTCTGTTCCATGGGGGTTGATGTCTTACTTGTTGGTCCCCTGCCGACACCTGGTATCGCCTTCATTACATCCAGCATGAGAGCGGATGCCGGAGTAGTGATCTCCGCTTCACATAATCCTTTTCAAGATAACGGTATAAAGTTCTTCTCAAGGGATGGCTTTAAACTCCCAGATGAATTGGAGATGAAGATTGAACAATTGGTCTTCGGAGGGAGTATCGATTCTCTTCGTCCCACCGCTTCAGAGGTGGGAAAAGCCTTTCGTGTTGATGATGCTTCTGGCAGATACATTGTTTTTCTGAAAGGTACATTCCCCAAAGAATTGACATTAGAAGGAATGAAGATCGTTCTTGATTGTGCAAACGGTGCCGCTTACAAGGTGGCACCTTCTGTTTTCAATGAACTGGGGGCAGAGACGATTCTCCTCGGTGCAAAGCCGGACGGAGAGAATATCAACCTGAACTGCGGCTCCTTATATCCTGAGGTCATCAGTGAAGCAGTAAAGGAAAATAAAGCAGACGTAGGTATAGCCCTCGACGGGGATGCGGATCGAGTTGTTTTTGTGGATGAAGACGGCATGCTTATCGACGGAGACCACATCATGGCCATCTGTGCTGCGGAGATGATGAGAAATAATAGCCTCAACAAAAAAACCCTGGTGACCACCATAATGAGTAACATGGGATTGGATGTGGCCATTAAAAAAATGGGAGGAAGAATTGTTAAAACCGCCGTAGGGGACAGATATGTCGTTGAAGAGATGGTAAAGTATGGTTATAATTTTGGCGGTGAAAAGTCAGGGCATATTATTTTTCTGGACTACAATACCACCGGAGATGGTATCATCTCTGCTTTGCAAGTATTGGCCATCATGATGAGGCAGAACAAGAGATTATCCGAAATGGCCGAGATAATGGAGACATATCCACAAGTTTTATTAAATGTGAGAGTGAAGGAGAAGAAGAACATAGAAGATATTCCTGAGCTTTCCAGAAAGATCAAAAGCGTGGAAGAAAAGCTTGCCGATCGAGGGAGGGTCTTGGTCAGGTATTCAGGGACGGAACCTGTGTTGAGGGTAATGCTTGAGGGAGAGGATCAAACAGAAATTTCTGTTATGGCGAAAGAGATTGCGGATTGTATACGAAAAGTCTTGGGTGAATAGCAAGCCCTAAGAGGATATTCAATGACTCAATTATCTGTAAATGTAGACCATATTGCCACTCTGAGAGAAGCCAGGAGAATAACGGAACCTGATCCTGTGACTGCAGCGGCTATTGCTGAACTGGCCGGCGCAGATGGGATTATAGTTCATCTCAGGGAGGACAGGAGACACATCAAGGACAGGGACTTGAAGTTGCTCAGAAAGACAGTGAAAACAAAATTAAATATGGAGATGGCATCAACAGAGGAGATGCTCGGGATAGCCTTGGAAGTGAAACCGGATATGGTGACCCTGGTCCCTGAGAAAAGAGAAGAATTAACAACTGAAGGTGGATTGAACATACATCTGAATAAGGACCATATAACAGATGCTATTACAAGACTTAAAAAAGGCGGAATAATCGTCAGTCTTTTCATAGATCCTGATACAGTTCAAGTGAAAAGTGCTTCAGAAGTGGGCACCGATTATGTTGAAATCCATACAGGAAGGTTTTGTGACGCCACAGATAAGGCAGAAGAAGATAAGGAATTGAAAAGGATTGTGACTTCTGTGAAGAACGCATATGAATTGAGGATGGGAGTGAATGCCGGGCATGGTTTGAACTACCGGAATATTAAGAGATTGATAGGAATTGATGAGATTAATGAGTTCAGTATCGGCCACAGTATCATTGCCAGGGCTGTATATGTTGGTTTGGATCAAGCTGTGAGGGAGATGATCGAACTGATAAATAGGAGAACATGAGTACACAGGTTTTTTCGTTTTGAATCAAAGAATGAGAGACCTACAATCTCCATCTTCCTTGACTTTGCAGAACAGATCTCATTCTTGGATGAAAATTCATGAATGAAAGGATGAAACACGATTCTTTATGATTTTAGGCGTGGGAGTAGATATAGTCAAGATATCCAGGATGGATCATGTTCTCGAGAGGTGGAAGGATCGCTTTATGAACAGGATATTCACCTCTCAGGAGATCAAATTTTGCACTGGAAAGAAGTTCCCGAGCCAGCATTTTGCCATACGTTTCGCTGCGAAAGAGGCGTTTCTGAAAGCTCTTGGCCTGGGAATGATGGCCGGAATACCTTGGAAAGACATTGAAATCATAAACGATTCTACAGGTAAACCTAAAGTAAAATTACACAGCAAAGCCAGAGAAACCTATCAAAAGAATAACGGGAAGAGTATCTTCTTGAGTCTGTCCCATGATGGTGAGTACGGTATTGCCCAGGTAATACTGGAGGGTGATTTTGAAGGCAGTTACCGCTGAGATGATGCAAAGGTTGGATAGAAGGGCCATCGAAGAATGTGGTATACCAGGTATGGTCCTTATGGAAAATGCAGGAAGAGGTACAGTAGCCGTAATTGAAAGGCATTATCCGAGACTTGATAAAAAAAAGGTTGCTATCTTTGCCGGGAAAGGGAATAATGGCGGTGACGGTTTCGTCATTGCAAGATATCTCTTTAATATGGGTGCCCAAGTAAAGGTGTATCTCTTAACCACCGGGGATAATCTGAGGGGAGACGCCCGGTCAAATTTCAATATTATAAGACATATGGGGATAGACATCCTGGAGTTGAGAGAGGAAGACTCCTTGGATATCATTCGGGATGATTTAAGGAAATATGATCTGATCATCGATGCAATCTTTGGAACCGGTATAAGCTCAGAAGTGAGAGGTATCTTTCGACAGATCATAGAAATCGTCAACAATACGGATGTTCCCAAGGTTTCTGTGGATATCCCCTCGGGGCTCAACGCCGATACAGGAAAAGTATTGGGAATAAGTGTAACAGCGGACCTCACCGTAACCTTTGCTCATCCAAAGTTGGGATTGCTCATTTATCCGGGATCCGCTTATGTGGGAAAGTTAGAGACAGTCGATATCAGTATTCCCAAGTATTTAATAGAAGAAGAGGATATACAGGATCATCTTATAGATGAAGATGAATTGAGGGCTCTCTTTCAGTGGAGAGACACGCATTCCCACAAAGGAGACTTTGGACACCTTCTGGTTTTAGCTGGTTCCACAGGGAAGACCGGGGCTGCATCTTTAACATGCCAGGGGGCGATGCGAGTGGGAGTCGGACTTGTTACTCTGGCTGTTGCTGAGAGTCTCAATCCCATAATGGAAAGCAAATTAACAGAGGTAATGACCGAATCGGTTTTGGAGAGTAAGCCAGGCTTTTTCAGTATCGAGGCTTTTGAACAGATCATACAAATTGCAGAGAAAAAAAATGCTTTCGCTATAGGTCCTGGGATTTCAACAGAACGCCAGACCGTTGAACTTGTTTATAAAATCATCAAGGAAGTTGATATCCCTCTGATCATTGATGCTGATGGTTTAAATGCCTTGTCCACAGACATAAACATATTGAGAAAGGCAAAGGCACAGGTCATTCTCACCCCTCATCCAGGAGAAATGTCGAGGTTAACACACATGTCCATTGCTGAAGTACAAAATGATCGGATTGGAGTCTCAAGGAGATTTGCTCAGGAGTGGAATGTATATCTTGTTTTAAAGGGGCATAAAACAATCATAGCCGATCCCCAAGGAAACATCTACATCAATCCTACAGGGAATCCAGGCATGGCCACAGCTGGTATGGGGGATGCTCTCACAGGCATGCTCTCAGGTTTCGTGGCACAAGGATATGATATGGTAAATGCTGCAAGATTAGCGGTCTTTTCCCATGGACTGGCAGGAGATTGCATAGCGTCCGAAAGAGGAGAGATTGGTTTGCTTGCCACAGATATAATAGAAAGGATTCCATGGGTTTTGAACCAACTCAAGATCAACTATGGAAATATAGATTACAGAAATCTGGAGACTGGAAAAACCTCCCTGACCACCCTTTTTCATAATTAATTTTTAGCTAACAATCATTCTCCTTGATGGGGGTGATGAGGGGACGGAGTGTTTTAAGACAAATCATAATCTGTGTGAAAGAAAAGCGAATAAAGATAAAATCAACAAGTGCTCAGGACATGTATACTTTTGGAGAATTCTTGGGTACGCATCTGTCACCAGGTGATATTGTGGCATTGATTGGAGACTTGGGGGCAGGAAAGACCCAGTTGACAAAGGGGCTGGCGAGGGGACTTGAACTCTCTGAAGATTATTACATAACCAGTCCTACATATACGATTATCAATGAGTATCCAGGCAAGATACCTCTCTATCATTTTGATCTTTACCGTTTGGAAGGGGATTCAGACTTTGAAGAACTTGGGTACAAAGAATATCTTGACGGAAGGGGGGTTACCGTAATTGAATGGGCAGAAAAGATAATTCATCTCCTGCCGGGAGAGAGGATGGAGATATATATCAGCCATCTCAAGGAGGATGCAAGGAGATTGGAGATTATTGGATATGGCATGCATTATGAAAAAATAATTGAGCAGATAGCACGCGTATTCGTGTAGCATTTCAATTTGAAGTGAAAAAAGAGCGGAGGAGGACACATGAATATTTTAGAAGAGGCGATTAAGAAAGGACAGAGCACACTTTCAGAGTACCAATCAAAGAAGTTTTTAGCGTCACATGGTATCCCGATTACAAAAGAGAGCATGGTGAGCACAAAAGACGATGCAATTCAAGCAGCAAAGGAGATAGGATTTCCAGTAGTTTTAAAAGGTTGTGGTTCAGAGATGACCCATAAAACGGAACATAATATGATTGAGTTGGACGTCAGAGACAATACATCCCTGGGTGAGGCCTACGATAGGATTATGAGCCATAATGAAGTGCCCTTAGAGGGGATATTGGTCCAGGAGATGATAAAAGGGGAGAGAGAATTGGTTGTAGGACTGAGCCATGATCCCCAATTTGGCCCTTGTGTTATGTTTGGATTGGGAGGAATCTTTACGGAGATTCTGAATGATGTCTCCTTTCGAATAGCTCCGCTGGAGAAGAAAGATGCAATGGAGATGGTACGAGAGATCAGGGGACATAAGATACTTGATGCCTTTCGAGGCAAACCGGCCGTGAATTTAGATGTTCTTGCACAGATGCTCATAACAATCGGCACCATCGGTTTAGAATATGAGCAGGTAAAAGAAATAGACATAAATCCCCTGATTATAAGTGGTGATAACCCGGTTGCCGTTGACGCCCTTGTGGTATTGAATGTGTAAGTGGATTAATAATCAACAATTCATTAAGTGAAGAGACCAGATGTCACGAAGGTTTATGGGTTTACAAGATGGTGAGGTCTCTGTGGAATAAAAGTCATTCACCAATAAACGACAACTGACAATATTGGTTTTTTTAAAGACTGCAGGGGGTGGACAGACTTGTCACCCCCTGGTGTATTTTTATATTCTGAAATGAAAGAGGATAAATGGGGGATATGAAAAACAAGAAAGCATCGATGGAAGAAGCCGTTAAAGAATTTGTTGCTGATGGTGACACAGTTTATCTTGGAGGTTTCATTCAACATGAACCATATGCAGCAGTGCATGAAATTATCAGACAGAAGAGGAGAGGTCTGACAGTATCAAAATGCGCTGGGATGATAGCACTGGATAAGCTCATAGGAGCTGGTTGTGTAGATAAGATCATCAGCACGTATATATGGAATCCTCTCCCAAAGCCTGCTCATGCATTAAGAAGATGTATAGAAAAGGGAATCCCTCATGAGATCCGGATGGAAGAATATTCCATATTAAGTCTGAGTCTGTCTTATTTTGCAGGTGCGTTGGATTTGCCGTTCATTGCCACAAAGACATTGATGGGCTCTGATTTGATGCGACACTCTTCATTTTTCGATGAGAACAAGTTTCGAATAATAGAGTCTCCCTTCAATGGAGAGAAGGTATGCTTGTTGCCGCCACTAAAACACGATGTGGGAATTATCCAGGTTCAAAGGGCAGACAGAGAAGGCAATGCTCAGGCATGGGGACTGATGGGGGACAGCAAGTATGGCATAAACTCGTGTTCGAAAGTGATCATATGTGCTGAAGAGATTGTTGACACCGAGGTGATTAAGAGAGACCCCAGCAGAACCATAATCCCTGGGTTCAAGGTGCATGCGGTGGTTGAAGAACCATGGGGCGGGCATCCCTCCTATGTTTCAGGCTATTATGATATCGATTGGAGGTACTTCTCCTTTTATGAAAAGGCCACAGAAACCCTGGATGGTTTTGAAAACTATCTCGATGAATGGGTTTACGGAGTAAGAGATAGAAGTGAGTATCTGGAAAAGATAGGCAAAAAAAATCTCGATGAGTTAAAGCCAAAACCATGGAAAAGTGACCCGATTGATTATGGATTCTGCGGAAAACATCAGGAGGAGTACGTGCGATGAAATATTCGACGGATTATACGCCCATCGAAATGATGATTGTGGCCGGATCGAGACAGATACAGAACGAACAGATTCTCATGGTCGGTACCCAGTGGCCTATCATTACAACACTGTTTGCCAAGAAGACTCATGCTCCGGATGTGACCATATGTTATGAAGGAGGGGGGGTTTTAGAGTCTATTCCCGATAGAATTCCTCTCTTTACAGGTGATCCGTGCATTGCATCTCACTCGGTGTTTTTAAATGATTCATTGGACACACTCGGAATGATACTCCACAGAGGGTATCCTGATATCGCGTTTCTCCCAGCAGCCAATGTGGACAGGTATGGCAATGTCAACACAACCTGCTTCGGAGAGTATTCAAAACCGAAGTTTCGTCTCGGTGGAAGCGGGGGTGCATGTGATTTTGGAAGCTTGGCGAAAAGGGTCATAACAATGCTTGAGCATGAAAGGCAGAGGTTCCCTGAAAAGGTGGATTTTATAACAACACCGGGCCACCTCAGTGGATCGGGCTCACGACAGGAAGCAGGTTTAAGAGCCGGTACCGGGCCAGATGCGGTTATAACCACTCTGGGTATCTTTAAATTTGACGATCAAACCAAGGAGATGTATGTGGATGCATACTATCCGGAGACAAGCATCGAAGAGGTTAAAAAGGGATTTCAGTGGGATATAAAAGTATCCAAGAATGTTACGATGGCAGAGCCCCCAACAGAAGAGGAGATACGGACACTGCGTGAAGCAATAGATCCCTTTGGGATGTACTTGAGAGGAAATAAAGCGAAATCCGTATCCACATACTGAAGATCTATGAAGAAACAAACCAGAGCCTCATACGTTCTGGAGTATATAACCGATCTAAATACTTAATGAACAACATAACATAATGAAATAACAGGCGAAATTTATTGCCTAACGTTTAAGCAAAGAGGAAAGACTCTAATATTTTCTCATACTTTGATCAGTTCTTCCACACCGTTACCAACAGGTTATCCACAGGATTTGTGGAAGAGTGAGTGATGAACGTTGTCTAGGACTCATGCCTCTTTGCCCTGTTCCAAAGTTTTTTAAGATTCTCAGGTGTGGGTTCTTCTTGCTTCATTCCTCTATTGATGAGAGATCTCTCCATTTCTTTGAAACGTGTTATGAACTTGTTTGTAGTTTTTCTTAATACATCCTCAGGATTGATCTCCAGGAACCTGCATAGATTTACCAAAGAGAACAGAATATCTCCCAGTTCATCCTCCATCCTCCCTCTCTCTTTGTCCTTTATGGTTGCTTTGAATTCCTCAATCCCATCTTCGAGTTTGCTCAGAACTCCATCAATGTTGTCATAATCAAATCCACCATGAGCAGCTCTCTTTGAAATTCTGAAAGCCCTTAAAAGAGAAGGGAGGTTATTTGGGATGGAGTCGAAGACGGATACTTCATTTCCCCCTTTTTCCTCTTCCTTAATCTGCCACCAAATCTTTTTTACTTCATTGCTGTCATATGCTTTTTGGTCATTAAAAACATGAGGATGACGTCTGATCATCTTCTCTCTTACAGAGTTTATGACATCAAATATATTGAAGTTCTCCTCTTCCTCGGATATTTCTGCCAGAAAGACAATTTGGAAGAGAGTGTCCCCGAGTTCCTCCATGAGCTTTTCAGGTGATCCATTCTCAATTGCGTCCAATACCTCAAAGCACTCTTCCACGAGATACCATTTTAATGAGTCAAGGGTTTGTTCCCTATCCCATGGACATCCTTCCGGACCTCTCAATCTCTTCATTACGGAAAGAAGTTTTTCAAGATCATTCAATTTACTCTGTTCCAAAGCACCTCCTTGAGCACATGATATCTTCGTGCAATGAGAATTCTTATCTTTTTTAAATTGGAAAATGTGTCCTTTTTTGTTCAGAAATGAGATGAGGAAGAAAACTTTTGAATCTCTTTCTGAAACATGCTATAAAGTCCTCAATGAAAATTGAAGGATACGAAAATAAAAGGAACGAGGAATTATGGAATTAAAATTCAATTATTGTTATATGATTCTTCAATTCCGTTAAAGTTGCCCAACGTTTAAAAGTGTAAAGTGCAAATGAAATTTATCCGACAAGATAGAAGAACAACACTGTTTTTGCAAGGAAAAAAACGATTATTCCATTCATGAATGTGAATAAATGAACCTGCATAAAATGCCATATTCAACGCTTGACAGCGCCTGCTGTAGCGCTGCTTCGCCGCAAAAGTCGAAAAAAAATCAGTCAGAACTTTATATTTCCACTCAGACTAAATAGGGGAGAGTAAATGAAGATTTTCAATACGGGAATATATGCAAATACAACCGGTGATACCGATATTATAGATATAACCCATGATGTGAGTGAAAAAGTTTTGCAATCGAATATGAGTAATGGTAATATTACTGTGTTTGTTTCCGGTTCAACGGCTGCTGTTACAACCATAGAGTTTGAAAGTGGTGTAATACACGATTTGATGATGGCCATCGAGAGAATTGCACCAAGAGATATACACTATGAACATGATCGAAGATGGGGAGACGGAAACGGATATTCCCATGTAAGGGCGGCCTTGTTGGGGGCATCTCTAACAATCCCTCTGATGGAAAAAAGACCCATGTTGGGCACATGGCAGCAGATCGTTCTTCTTGATTTCGATAATAGGCCAAGGAGAAGAGAGGTAAAGATACAAATCATAGGGGAATAAGCAATGATCTATGGTGTTTACTTGTAACCATTGGTCATTTTTTTTATGGAGAAAAATTTGTTGAATAGTGTAGTTGATGAAGATGTTATAAAACTTCATTTTGATAATAATAACCTGCTCAAAACCCTTTTGGGAGAGCATAATGGAAACTTACAATATTTAGGAAAGACATTAGGGATAAGAATTAATGTTAAGGGAAATGAAATTGTTATCCACGGGGAATATTATGCCACAAAGGTTGCAGAGAAGGTCCTTAATGAACTCTATTCTTTGCTTGAAGCAGGATACCCCGTGTATCCCAATGATATTGATTATGCCATAAGGATTGTCAGTAACAACAGTTCGGCAAATTTACAAGAAATATTTCTTGATACGGTGTATATTTCTTCTCGAAAGAGGATTATAACACCAAAAAGTCTCTGTCAAAAAACATATATTGATGCCATAAGAAAATTCGATATTGTGTTCGGGATAGGTCCCGCAGGAACAGGGAAGACTTACCTCGCCATGGCTATGGCGATTTCTTTTTTAATGAATAAAAGGATAGACCGGATTGTCCTTGCCAGACCCGCAGTTGAAGCAGGGGAGAAACTCGGTTTTTTACCAGGAGATTTATATGAAAAAGTGAATCCTTATCTCAGGCCTCTCTATGATGCCCTCCATGACATGATGGACTTTGGAAGAGCCTCAGATCTAGTGCAAAAAGGGATTATTGAAGTTGCCCCTCTGGCTTTTATGAGAGGAAGAACATTGAATGACTCCTTTGTGATCTTGGACGAAGCACAAAATACCACATCAGAACAAATGAAGATGTTTCTGACTCGGTTAGGTTATAATTCCAAAGCTGTTATAACAGGAGACATTACACAGATCGACTTGCCTTCAGGAAAGGTATCCGGACTGGTGGAAGCTCAAGGGATATTGAAAGGCATAGACGGGATACACTTTACACATTTTTCCGAGAAAGACGTTGTGAGACACCGTCTGGTTCAAAACATTATTAGGGCATATGAGAATTATGAGAACAGGAGGAGCAACATTCAATCTCATAATCCATGACCTTATGGGGACTCAGCAATGACAGTCTTAAACGGCGAAAAGAAGAAGAAAGTAGAACTCCCTTCCTCTTCCCAAAAGACATCTGCATTTGAAGGATTTAAGGATCCCTCATTTCAAAGATGGTTAATGGTCATTGTATTGGCCATTTTCGTTACGATCTTCATCTCACCCCATATGAAGTTGCCATCCACGGGGTATAGAGTTGGAGATGTTGCTTCAAAGGATATAAAATCTCCCCAAGACCTCCTGGTGGAAGATGAGCAATCCACTGAGCAGAGGATTACAGAGGCGGAAGCAAGTGTGATGGCTGTCTATGATTTTGACCCGGATGCATACAGGGAGATTGAGAAAAGAGTGATCTCTTCCTTTACCATGATGAGGGCTTTTTACAAAAATATTGAAGACAAAATAAGAGAGAATGATGAAATTACAGTAAAAAAAGAGGATCGATCACGGCAAAAAATGGCAGTTAAAATAGACTTGACACCATTTAAAGATCAAATCGAAATGAAAAGAGATGAATTTGAAAAAACACTGGGTATAGATATTGAGAAGACGGAATTCAGTACATTGGAAAAGAATCGGTTTGGCAGAAACATTGAGAGATATATCCGCATGCTTACAAGTACCCCGTTGGAGAGGGGGATAGTCGGCAATAAGGATCTTCTTTATAGTGAAAAGGATAAAGGAGTTATTTTCCGGAATATAAAAACAAAAAAGGAGTCGGAAATACGAGATATCCTGTCGATTTGGGATCTGAAAGATGCTCAGAAAGCCATCATGGTAAACTCCAATAAGATTCTTGATGATGTGGAAAGGCATTTGAGGAATACCGTAATAACAATCTCCCAGGGTTTGATCAAACCAAACCTGACCTTTAATAAAAACGAAACCGAGCAGAGAAAAAAAGAGATTAAAGAGAATGTGAAACCGGTCTTTTATCAGGTAAAGAGAGGTGAGATCATAGTACGGGAAGGAGAAGTAATCAAGGGTGAGCATCTTGTCAAATTAAAGGCCTTCGAGGAAGTCAGAAAATATGATAAACTTGCATTGACTTCACTTGGGCTTATTCTTTTTATCGTCTTGCTCGGATACGCAGTATATAATTTTACTCTTAAAGATTTACTCTTGGTCCCGGTTAAAAATAAAGACCTCTTCTTTTTGAGTATTACCCTCGGCACAGTTGTTTTGCTTGCAAAAACGACACTTCTTATCTGTGAAGCAATCAGCAATAGCTTCACATTCATTCCCTTTGATTCATGTCTTTATGCGATTCCTATAGCTTCAGGAGCAATGCTGATCAGTATAATATTAAATACCAGAGTTGCTTTGATATTTTCTATTATTATCTCCATATTTACAGGAATATTGCTGGAGAACAGACTGGAATTTTTCATATATCCCCTCATAGGCAGTATTGTAGCAACTCATGGTGTTGTTCAGGTAAGGCTCAGAACTACTCTGATAAAGACGGGCTCTATTGTGGGTCTCGTAAATATGGTTACAATAATTTCTTTCAATATGATTGAGGGACATCTGTTTGCCTTAGCGACCCTCATTGATATTGCATTCGGATTTCTCGGGGGTCTCCTTGTGGGGTTCATTGTAATAGGAATCACCCCTCTCGTGGAGGCAATATTTGGGTATACAACGGATATCAAATTGCTTGAACTGGCCAACCTTGATAACCCTATACTCAGGGATTTAATCGTCCAGGCTCCGGGCACATATCATCACAGCATCATAGTCGGCACATTAGTTGAGGCAGCAGCCAAGTCTATCAATGCAAATCCCCTTCTTTCAAGGGTGAGCGCGTACTATCATGATATCGGAAAGATAAAGAAACCTTTATATTTTATTGAGAATCAAAGGGGAACAGAGAATAGGCATGAGAAATTGGCACCGAGTATGAGCAGTTTAATTTTGTTATCCCATATAAAAGATGGTGTGGAGATGGCAAAGGCAAATGGACTCGGACAACAGATAATAGATATCATACGCCAACATCACGGAACCAGTCTTATTACATTCTTTTATCAGAAAGCTAAGAATAAAGAGAATCCGGAGCTTTATCCTGTAGATGAAAAAGACTACAGGTATCCTGGCCCAAAGCCGCAGACAAAAGAAGCCGGGCTTGTTTTACTCGCAGATGCCGTGGAAGCAGCATCAAAGACACTTCCAGACCCGTCACCGTCCAGGATTCAAGGTATGGTTCAAAGGATTATCAATAACATGTTTGCAGATGGGCAGCTCAACGAATGTGAGTTGACCTTGAAAGACCTCAATGAGATTGCCAAGAGTTTCAATAAAATTCTGACAGGCATATTTCACCATAGGATTGAATACCCGGAACCCGCTTATAAAGAATCTGCAGGAAAGAAGAAAGTGAATGATACTGATAAAAGACAAGCAAGGGACGAGAAAGATAAGCGAGCCGAGGATAAGAAAAACGGTGAGGACGATCTTAAGAGACTTGGAATGTCCTGACAATTATGAGATAAGTATTCTTTTTGTCAATGATAAGCAAATCGAGGAGATAAACAGGGAGTACTTAGGAAGGAGCGGTTCGACCAATGTTATCTCCTTTTCCATGGGTGAAGGTGAGTTTTCCCATATCAATCCTCAGGTTTTAGGTGATGTGATCATATCGGTAGAAACGGCTGAACGTCACGCTTGTGAAAGCCAATATTCTTTTGAAGAGATGATAGATTTTCTTCTGATTCATGGTATCCTCCATCTTCTTGGTTATGAGCATGAAGGGCCGAATGCAAAAAAAGAGATTATGGAAGAAAAGGAAGAGGACCTGATGTCAAAAGTAACCAAAGCTGTGTATCATTGAAACGAAGATATGATGAATCCTTTTTCCATTTATGAAGATGTTTATCTGATTGGCAGTAGCGAAATTTCTGCTGTAGAAGATTGTTGTGTTTATCTGCTGAACCTTGATGATTTAGTTCTCATAGATACCGGAGCAGGGAAGAGCTTCAATAAATTGGTGGATAATATTGAGAAAATAGGATTGAATCCTCAGCGTATTTCAGCAGTTATTCTCACACACTGCCATATTGACCACGTGGGCGCAGCTCTGTCTTTTCGTGACATGTATGATTGTAGAATAATCGCTCATTCTTTAGATTCCGGGCCCTTGGAGGACGGAAATCCATTTTTGACAGGGGCTTCTTGGTATAATATTGACATATCTCCCATACCCATTGATGTGAAGTTAACCCAATCTGAACAGATCTTCACATTTGGCAACCAGGATGTGGTTTGTCTTCACACACCGGGACACACTCCCGGGTCCATATCTGTATACATGGATCGAGGCGGCAAGCGAGTGCTTTTTGGACAAGATATCCATGGTCCTTTCATGGACATTATGGGTTCTGACATGAAACAGTGGCGAGACTCAATGGATCTGCTTTTGAACCTCAATGCGGATATCCTCTGTGAAGGGCACTTTGGTATCTTTTCTCCCAATGAAAGAGCGAGAGAGTATATAAAAGGATACCTGGACTTTTATAATCTCTG
>JAXHSZ010000560.1:0-6601 GCA_034190725.1 Thermodesulfobacteriota bacterium | reverse complement strand
CATCAGAATTCAGCTCACAAGAAGAGTTGATGACAGGCTATGCCGCTTCCATTATTCTTTTAGGCATCTGTGCCTTGTTATTCACAGTAGCCTCTGTTTTAAAAAGGAGGGTTGCATCAAGATTTGCCGCATTGCGCAAAGCGTGAATTTTGAAAGATAACCAGAGTTCTATGCGAGAGATCAAGATCCGATTTAAGTCATTGAGTTTTTATTATCATCAAAAAAGAGTGTTGAACGATATCACGGTTGATTTGGAAGAAAAGGCGATCACTACGATTGTGGGACCTTCCGGTATAGGAAAGACCACATTCTTAATGTCTGTGAACAGACTCTATGAGTCCATCCCCCAATGCAGAGTAGAAGGAAACATAGAAATAAAATTTGACGGTACATATGTGAACACACTGAGCCTGCCTCTCACTGCTCTGAGAAAGAAGGTAGGCATGGTCTTTCAGAATCCGAATCCATTGCCCATGAGCATTTATAAAAATGTCGCTTTTCCTTTAAAACTCTCAGGTTTCAGGGACAAAAAACGTATCAAGGAAAAGGTTGAAAAGGCACTGAGAAATGCCGTCTTATGGGATGAGGTGAAGGAAAGGTTGAACGAGTCCGCCCTCGAACTCTCAGGGGGCCAGCAACAGAGACTGTGCATAGCCAGGGCCATGATGATGGAACCTGAAGTGCTTCTCCTTGACGAACCCACGTCATCACTGGATATGGAGTCTGCATCAAAAATTGAGGAACTTATGCACAGTTTGAAGGAAAAGTGCACGCTTGTGGTTGTGTCGCACTATGCGGATATGATCACCAGGATATCCGATCGGATACTGACTTTGAAAGATGGGGGGGTTTTAGGTTTTGGAGCGGTTGCGAAAAACTAGAGGACTTGTAGAGGTCGTATTACATGTGGCATGTAACAATGGACTCATTTGAAGAATTCCGTGCCGGCCAACAGTTGAAACTCAAGGTAGCCTGGCAAAAGGGGAAAAAGATCTGTGGTGTCTACTGTGCATTTGCCCCTCGTGAGCTTATCAGGGCTTCCGGGGCTATTCCATTATCTCTTTGCGGTACGAAACAGGAACCCATTCCAGAGGCGGAAAATGTCCTTCCTAGGAACCTATGTCCTCTTATTAAGTCCAGTTATGGATACTCAATCACATGGATGTGCCCTTACTACAACTTTTCAGACTTTCTTATTGGAGAAACCACATGCGATGGTAAGACAAAGATGTTCGAGCTTATTGCACGGGGAAAACCCATCTATGTGATTGATCTCCCGAAGAGAGTCGACAACTCAAGCGGTGCTCTCGCATACTGGCTTGCTGAAATCAGAAAAGTCAAATGGTTCATAGAAGAGCAGACAGGAAACACGATTACGGAAGACGGTCTTTGTGAAGCCATATCTATTCAGAATACTGAGAGGACTTTTCTAAAGAGGTTGGCCTATTTGTGTCGAGGTTCCCATGTACCAATAACCGGTCTGGATATGAACAGGGTAGTAAACGGCAAGGGATTCTGTGTTGATCAACGGGAGTATATAAAAGACCTGGAGGTTTTGGTAAAAGAGTTGGAAACAAAAGTGAATGATGGACTATCAGTGTGCAGTAATGATACTCCAAGGATACTCCTCACCGGATGTCCCATCGGCGAAGGATCTGAAAAGGTGTTGATGACAATTGAGGAGTGTGGCGGGATAGTCGTCTGTCAGGAGGCATGCAGCGGCATAAAAGCCTTTGATGCTCTGGTAGATGAAGATAAAGATCCACTAAAGGCGATTGCGGAACGCTATCTTAAAATAGGATGCTCTTGCATTTCACCCAACTCGAGAAGGGTTGAGCTTCTGGACAGACTGATTAAAGAATTCAAGGTTGACGGGGTAGTAGATCTCACCTGGCAGGCATGTCACACCTATAATGTGGAATCTTTCATTATCAGAGACTATCTGGATAAGAGGTACAGGATGCCCTTTTTACATATTGAAACCGACTATTCCGAGTCTGACACGGAGCAGATAAAGGTGAGGGTCCAGGCATTCTTGGAGATAATACAGAGCCAAAAACAGAAGGAGGAAAAAATCGATGAACTATGAGGATGAAGACTTAAACAGAAGGGATTTTTTAAAGAGGACCGGCACAATGGCTATTGGAACTGCGCTGGTTGGACTGAGTCCCGGCATCATCACTACAAGGAAAGCATACGCAAAAGTACCTATAATAAATTTTGCATACATATTATCCGACCATCATGCGCCGTTAATGGTTCTGGCCAAGGATTGGGAGCTTTTTCAGGAAAGATACAATATATATCTTAAGCCTGTAACTGAATATAAACTTTATGACTTCTTTTATAATGGCTCAAAGATGGCCAGAGTAAAACTCATTCCTACCAAAAAGGGACCAGATCTCGAAAAACTTGTGGCCCAGGGGAGTGTGGATATGGGGATCAGCGGTACCCAGGCCATTTTGATGTCAATAGATAAGGGGGTAAAGACAAAGATCATTTCTCCCCTTCAGACCGCCGGCAATGTGTTTGTGCTGAAAAAGGGCTTTCCCATGAACAACTGGAGCGATTTCGTAAATGAAATCAAGGGGAGCAAGAGCCAGTTCAAGATAGGAATGCCGGGACCTCACACTGTGGCGACCATTATTTTCAGATCGGCCCTTGATCACGAGGGTATTTCCTATACAGAGGATTTTACAAACAAGCAGGCGGATATCCTCTTCGTCAACATGAAAGGGCATGGAAATCTCATTTCAGCACTGGCAAACAGGATAACAGAAGGGATTATCGGGGCCCAACCCTTTCCAGCCGTTACCATAAACAGGGGGCTTGGCAAATTAATTCTTAATCTCCAGGATGTCCCTCCCAATAACAGGTGGTATGGACATGCCTGCTGTTCTCTTGAGGCAACCGACGAGTTTTTGAAAAGGGACAGAGATCTGCTGATAAAGATGATGGAATTGATTGTGTTCGGAGTAAATGCGGCAAATCAGGACAAGGAAATGACGGCAAGAGCCTGTTCATCCTGGCTCGGTATTGAAGAGGCCATAGAAAAAATAGCGATGCCCACCCTTACATATACCACCACCCCCACATCCCAGTGGGTAAAGAGTGTTTACACCTATGTAAAAATAATGGACGGGATGGACATAATCGGCAAGAAATTGCGAGGGATACGAGGTAAGGAGTTGGATCCTATGGTCTTTGATTTTCAATACATAGATGCGGCAAAAGAGGATATGAGACGGAAAAAATTCATCTCGTAGATTTTTCCAATGGATAAAAAAGGCATTTCAGAGAAGATATTTTTCCGCCTCTTGTTTCCTGTGCTATTGGCGCTCATCTGGCAGATAATGGCCGTTTACATTGACAAGCCGATGGTCATTCCAAGGCTGGAGGCTGTGGCGGAGGTTTTGGCTCATCCAAATACAAAGATCCTTATTACCGGAAGCCTCTTTGAAAATATAGTCATAAGTCTTGTGAGGGTTACGTGCGGCTTTTGTCTGGCTGCTGCTGTATCCATACCTATGGGGATATTGATGGGCTACTATAGATTTGCTGAAAGGTTCCTTGAATCTACTATCGAATCCTTGAGGCCGGTCCCCCCGCTGGCCTGGGTTCCATTAGTCTTGGCCTGGTTTGGGATAAAGAGTCTTGCCGACTGGTTCCCGAAACTGAGTGTCAGTGTGGTCTTTGGGGGTGTTCAGTTTTCCATGATCATTATTATCCTGATCGGTGCCTTTTTCCCCATTTTGCTCAATACTATTCACGGAGTGAAAAGTATTCCGAAAATCTACATTGAATCTGCAAAAACTCTCGGTTCAAGGGGCCTTTTACTCCTTTTCAAGGTAATCATCCCTGCCAGCCTTCCTTCCATAGTAACAGGTCTTCGGATAGGGATGGGAATAGGATGGATGTGCCTTGTGGCAGCGGAGATGATGCCGGGGAGTAATGCAGGTCTTGGCTATCTTATCTGGTATGCATATGAACTTCTTCGTTCTGATATAATCGTTTCGGGTATGATTGTTATTGGTGTTATTGGATTCAGTATGGATTGGGGTTTCAGGCATGTTGAAAGAAACCGATATGGATGGGTCGGCAGGATGAAATAAGCCATGTTAAAATTAGTCAACGTCACGAAATCATTCAACAAGACAAATGGAGATAGGTTTCTGGCCATAAGCAATATGAACCTAGATATTAATGAGAATGAATTTGTCTGTATTGTAGGGCCATCAGGTTGTGGGAAGACCACAACCTTAAGGCTCATTTCAGGCCTTGAGGTGCCGACAGACGGAAAAATTGTTTTAGAGGGAAATGAAATTAACGGCCCCGATCCCGAAAGAGGCGTTGTGTTTCAAGAATATACCCTGTTTCCCTGGAGAAGCGTGATAGAGAATGTCATGTTCGGTCTCGAAGTAAAAAAAGTCGGAAAAAAAGAAAGGACACAAACAGCAAAGAAATATCTCGAAATGGTGGGACTTGCCGAATATGCCGATGCTTACCCTTATGAACTCTCCGGCGGCATGCAGCAGAGAGTGGCTATCATAAGGGCATTGGCCGTAAATCCTAAAATCCTGTTGATGGATGAACCGTTTGGGGCACTGGATGCCCGGAATAGAGCTTCTTTGCAAAATGAATTGATAAGGATTTGGGGAAATGATCAAAAAACGGTTTTGTTTGTCACACATAGTATCAACGAAGCGATTTCTCTGGCCGATCGTGTCGTTATTATGAAAAGCAGGCCTGGCAGAATTCACGATATTATCAAGGTTGATCTGGCAAGGCCGAGAGACAAGATGGGTAAGGTGTTTAAAGATTACTACATCCGAATTCGTGATATGTTAGAAAATGATTTAGAAAAAGGAGGTCCTTGATCAAATGAAGATCATGCATCATCTTGTTTTCCCCATAAATGCGCTCCCTTCGATTCAAATGGTAGAGGCAGGGATCGATGACATACTCTATAACGCTGATTTGAAGTATGAGGCCCTAAGAGGGTATTATGAAAAGATAGATGCCGATGTTTTGTTTTACTTCCATGACGCGGTTATCCAGGCGGAAGCAATGGGGGCGGAGATACACTATTCTGCAAAGAGGATGCCGGCGGTCATATCATCAGCCCAATCCATCTCTGTTCCTGATCCGGAGGGAACACCCCGGATGAAAGTCAATGCTCAGGTCTTGAAGAGAATGGAGAAAGAGTTTCCTGAAAAGTTGAGAGCATGCCTGGTTTATGGACCTTTTACCGTGGCAGGCCAGGTAGTGGGGGAGGAAATGATTCTCAGGATGCTGAAAGATGATCCTGAAGGGGTCATGGATATCCTTGCAAGAACATTCCAATGCTCCCTGCGCTATGCTGCCTATCTCGTGGAATCAGGAGCAAATCTACTGTGGATATCAGATCCCTTGTCTGTTCTGATTCCTCCAAGTCAGTTTCGGAAATACTCCGGTGATTTCTTGAGAAGGCTTTTTGAGTCCTATCGTTCTATCCCAACCATTCTTCACATATGCGGTGATACGTCTCAGTTCGTCGAGGAAATGGTCAAGACAAGTGTGAGTGGCATCAGTTTTGATAACTGCATGGATCTCATGGCATTAGAAGATCAGATTCCTGACGATGTCTGTATCATCGGGAATGTTGACCCAGTTGAGGTCATAGAACTGGGCTCGCAGGATGACATTATCTCCCGGACATCCGATCTGATATCAATGATGGCTTTAAAGGATAATTTTGTCTTGAGCACAGGATGTGCTGTTCCTCCTTCAGCACCGGTTGAAAATGTCGGCATCTTCGTGGAAACCGGCAGAAGATCCTTGGCCAACCTTAAACATCACATCCCCTTGCTCCAAGAGATCAGCCGGAATGTTTACCTCGGTAATCGTGAGGCAACCGTACAGCATGTAACATCGAGCATCAAAGTCGGTATAGATCCCTTGACTATCATTGCCAGCGGCTTGACGCGGGCCATCCGTAAGGGAAGCGCCATGTACGAGGCTAAGTTGTGTTTTCTTCCGGCTATTCTTTTCATGGTCGATGCCTTTTATAAGGGATTTCAGGCGCTGGAGAACCGGCTTGAACTTGATGAGTTAAAAAACTCGTCCATTCTCATCGGCACGGTCAAGGGCGATATCCATGAAATAGGGAAAAACTTGGTCAGGTTATTTCTTGAAATACATGGGCATAAGGTTGTTGACCTGGGCGTTGATGTCCCAGCTGACACTTTTATGGATACTTATTTGGAATATCGCCCTTCAATTATCGGATTGTCCGCTTTTACTACGGATTCCAGAAAGGAAATGGAAAAAACTATTCATTCTTTTCACAACAAAGGGATAAAAGACGTTCTTTTTGTTGTCGGGGGGGCTGCAGTGAATAATGAAGTTGCTCGTTCCATTGGTGCTGATGGATATGCCCGTGACGCGGTAAGGGCGGTCGGTCTTGTTGAAAAGCTCCTCAAACAATCAAGAGTCGGTATCTAGTGCCCATCCAGAAATGAGGATTTTTGTTCAAGATCAAGGCATGCGAGAAAAATAACCGCAGGCATATGTTTGATATTCCGAGGATTATTTTTCGAGCATAACGCAGATATTGGGCAAA
>JAXHSZ010000056.1:0-3098 GCA_034190725.1 Thermodesulfobacteriota bacterium | reverse complement strand
GCAACAATTGCGGAGAATTTGGCGGATTTCACAGGTAGAGTGGAACCCGGAACTGCTTATACGGCAGGTATCATTCATGATATCGGCAAAGTGGTCATAGATCAATACGTAGCTTCTGCATACCCGTATTTTTATCGTAATCTTCAGGAAGAAAAGACCTTTCTACAAATAGAAAGACAGCTTTTCGGGATTGATCACACAGAAGTGGGGAGTTATCTCGCTGAGAAATGGTCTTTCCCTGATTCATTGGTCAATATCATTTCTCATCATCACTATCCTGAGAAGAGTACTCAAAATCAAGAGCTCACCCACATCGTTTATCTGGCCGATCTCCTCATGTCAAGATTCAATACAGGTCTTGAGATGGAACGTATGAATACAGACGCCCTTGTTTCACGGCTTGAAAAGGTCGGACTCTCACCCTCGAAGTTTCCCGAAATAGTCGATAGCATTCCACACGAGGCCCTTGGGCCTTCCCCTGAACTGGCAATAAATGCATAGGGCCTTTAGGAACGAGTCTTTTGATTTGCTTCAAGTCCTGCTTTATCATATGTCCATCACTTCTTTTGAAGGCAGATTTTTGAGTATTTTATGGTGTTTCGTATTTCATATTTAACAATTCTGTCCCAGATCATGTCCTGAAGTCAAAAGCTCCATTTGGCGTGTTCAAGCTATTTTGATGTAGAATGTGTTCCCAGAATGCACCGTGAAGATGTCGCTCTATATCGTTGAATTGGTTTTGAGACCGGGGTGAGATCTGAGCTTGTATACAGAATGCTTTATGGTGGTGAATAAATGAAAATCATTCGTTCTTCGGATTTGGAATTCGTGCCTGCATCCCATGAACATACAAAATCACCCGGTGTGCTTAAGAAGATCCTGCTTTATAATGAAGACATTATGAACGGAGACGTGCAGATGATCAACTGGGCATTACTGCCTGCTGGGAGATCATTTCAAGCACATTACCATGAGGATATGGAGGAAATCTTCATCATACTCAAAGGTCGCGTAAAAATCATTATTGATGGAGAGGAAGCAATACTGGAAACCGGTGATACAGTGGTGGTTCCCATGATGTGTGTCCATACAATGGATAATGCAGAGTTTGAGGATGTTGAGTATATTGTGGTCGGTGTGTCTTTGGGCAGGAATGGGAAGACAATGGTGGTGTAATACAGGCTCTCAAATTTTGGTCTTCTATTTAGAATGATATGCAAAATTCAACTTCCATCAGAAAGAAAACAATAAATTTCATTGCCGACCCAATTACGGCTGATGTAGAAAAGATCGTGTATGGCGGATACGGACTGGTACGCACAAAAGAATATGGAGTCATACTGGTGCCGAACACAGCACCCGGTGACACTGTGAGAATAACATCAATAAAGAAACGAAAGGGAGTTCTTCACGGACAAATGGAAAATGTCCTCAAATCCTCGGAACACAGGATTTCACCTTTTTGTATTCACTTTACAAAAGGATGTGGGGGGTGTCAGTGGCAGCACATTGAATATATTGAACAGACGTACATCAAGAAAAAGATCATTGAAGAGAGCATGGAGAGGATCGCAAAGACGAAGATCATACTTCCGCCCGTGATATATGACTCTCAGTATAAAGAAACGAGAATTCGATGTGTGTTTCATATGAGCCAAAAAAAACCGAATGTGCCTGAGATGGGATATTACAAACTCAATACCAATGAAATTGTTCCCATCTATGAATGCCCTTTGTGTGTCTCACCTATAAATCAGAAACTTGCTGTATTGCAAGACAACCTGCACCTTCTGGAGCATGTGAATATAGTGAGTATGATTTCAAATGGAAAGAATGTGCATGTCCACATTGAGGGAAGGGGATTTGCACGGAAGAAAAACATTCAAGAAGTGCATACCCTGTTGAACGGACAGGGGAGAGACAGTATTGGTGTTTCTTGGTCTGGTGAAAAGGGCGGATGTCAGAGCATCGGTCCTGAATGTATTGAGCTCATCGTGGATGGATGGAGATACCTGGCCAATGGGGAAACCTTTTTTCAGGGACACAGTACACTCAACGGTAAACTCATACAAATCATAAAGAATGTGATCGGAAAGAGGGAAGGGGGTGTTCTGTTGGATCTCTTCTGCGGCGTCGGGTCTTTCTCCATCCCCTTTTCTTCGCAATTCAATAAGGTAGTCGGTATAGATAACCATAAAGGATCGATACGGTTGGCAAAGGAGAGCACCAAGCTCAATAATGCGGACAATATAGTGTTTTACCGGCAGAATCTGGAATCAAACGAATGTCGCATCCATGAATCATCCGCGGATACGGTTATACTGGATCCACCACGGAGAGGATGTACTGAAATCTTACTGAAGAATCTGATCACTCTGAATCCTTTTCACATTATCATGGTCTCTTGTAATCCTGCAACAATGGCCAGGGACCTCAAGTTTCTCACAGAGAATGGATATGAGATGACTTCCTGTCATGGAATAGACCTCTTCCCACAGACCTTCCATATTGAGACTATTGTGCATTTGGAAAGGGTAAAGTGACTGAAGTTGAAAGAGACTAAAGTTTGAAGTGACTAAAATGTAAAGTTGACTATATCAATGGACAATAAAGAATTCTCAGAAAATCTTGAACAGCGAACTCAGAGATTTGCCATACAAATCATTCAACTGTCAGCGAACTTACCCAACACACCTGAAGGCAAGGTAATAAGGAACCAAATCACAAAGTCAGGTACTTCTATAGGTGCGAATTACAGGGAAGCCAATCGTGCGAGAAGTAAGGCTGATTTTAGGAACAAGATTAAAATCTGTGGGAGCGAAGCGAGTGAAACACAATACTGGTTAGAAGTGATTGCAGATGCAAATTGGCTCTCATGCGAAAAGGCAAAATCTGTTGTAGAAGAATGCAGTGAGTTACTTGCTATTTTTACATCGATTGGCAAAAGAACTTAACTATCAGTCACTTTAAACTTTAGTACTACTACGTTAAGTTCATGAGCTATCAAAAAATGAGATTATCACAGATCGGGCATTTTCCCGTATATAACATCAAGTATTTCTGGATCCAACGGCGGACAGCCGGCAAGGTCAATCCAG
>JAXHSZ010000559.1:0-5023 GCA_034190725.1 Thermodesulfobacteriota bacterium | reverse complement strand
TCCGGTGAACCCGCACTAAGAGCAATGACGGGGAGGAATTATATCCCCCATGTGAAGCAACGTGGCGAGGAAATCCAGGAAAAGAAAACCATCCCTGGTTACAAAGCCCGCCGTTGGATAGTTGAAGTGAGTTTCAATCGGTTTCGGAAGCTTCTTGTTCGATATGAGAAGCTTACCGAAACATATATGGCCTTGCTACATATGGCTGCAGCGATCATTGCCTTCAGAAAAGTAGGCGTTATTTACGGATAAGTTCTTAATTGTGCCAAAATGACGACACGTAGATTAAGACTTGGCCTCGACTATACAGACCGAATGGCTTGAGATGACCTATCAATAATCATCAAAATTGAATGTCTGTTTTGATATGAAGGGTAGGATATGAACTGAGAATACTAACAAGGCCTCCAGGTATCAATAAATTAATCAAAGCTCATATGGCTTACATTAAGCTTGAAGAGTATTTGATCGGCAGAGTCAGAGAGATAATATCCGCCATCTCGTCGCCGGTTATCATGGTTCAGTTTAAAATCTAAGAGATAAACGACATATAGGGCATAGTGAAAGACAGATGGATCAGATTAGCAGAAGATTGATGAATGGGGGAAAACCTCCCATAACGAAAAAGTTTTCTCAATCTTTGAAGAGCAAACTGAGTGCATAAGCAAGGGTAAAGTCGGAGTGCCTTAGAAGCTCGGGTTTAAAGTTTGTGTTGTCAAAGATCAATTTCGTTTCATATTTCACTATCGGGTAATGGGGAACGGTAGTAGGTATCATTTTAGCAAATAACCCTGGCGCTTTGGTTCAGGGTTATACATGAAATAAACTTGCTTTCAGTTTCAAGTTTCTTAGGAGTTCTATGAAATATACTGAGCAGTTTAATCAGGAATTGAAGCAGCAAATAAGGAAGACAACTTTATGCCTTTAGCCCTATGAACCTGAGAAGTTACAAGTCAATAGCATTGCCCTCCAGAAGAGGGGAACTTTCAACTGAACACTGTCTTTGCACTACGATCGAGTCAGGAGGTGAATCGATGAATAGACATGTCGATCAAAGAGGATTTACTCTTATAGAATTGATGGTGGTTTTGGTTATACTTGGTGTTCTTGCTGGTTTGATCATGCCCAGAATCATTGGGAGACCGGAACAGGCCAGAAGGACTACAGCAAAGATCCAGATCCAGAACATTGAACAAGCTCTGAAGTTGTTCTATATTGACAACGGGTTTTATCCTACTACTGATCAGGGACTTACAGCCTTAATAGAAAACCCGGAAATCGAACCGATACCGAGAAATTGGAGAGAGGATGGATATTTGGACAAGGGAAAGGTCCCAAAAGACCCCTGGGGAAACAATTATGTCTATCTCTCTCCAGGAGTGTTCAATAAAGAGTATGACCTTGAGTCGTATGGGGCCGACGGTGAGGATGGTGGGGAAGGGAAATATGCCGATGTTGAAAGCTGGAACATGGAGGAGTGAAGACGGATTCACCCTCATAGAATTGTCCACTGTTATTATCATCGTGGGTATTATATCTTTCTTTGCGATCCCCAGGTTTACAAACCTTTTGTGGCATGGAGATCTTAAAGCGACGACTCGACGAATATCAAGCGCAATAGGGTATACATACAACCAGGCAGCCATGACCCGCCTAAGACACCGTCTCAATTATGATTTGGACGCTCGGAGATATTGGGTCACAGTCAGAGACACTGATGGAGAATTCATTGAAGATAGCTCTTTGCTCACTCAAAACACTACTCTTCCAGACAAGGTAAGATTCAAGGATGTTGTCACACCCAGGGAAGGTGAAGTCATCCACGGAACCGCATACACGGCATTCGTTCCCAATGGGCTGGTTGAAAGTACGGTTATACATCTGGAGAATGAAGATCAAAAGGTCTTTACACTCGTCATAAAACCCCTGACAGGACGAGTGAAGGTGTATGATCGTTATGTGAAGATAACAAGATAACCCTCACATAAAAAAACATCTCGCGAGTAAGAATATCATCCATGAAGAGTAAAATCACACACAACATCAGAAGACGTATCCTTTTTTTAGGTTTTACCGCAAAAAAGAAGGCTTACGATAAACAGAATGCGGGCTTTACCCTCCTTGAAGTGATGATAACCCTTGCTGTCATTGCAATTTCCATTGTGGCAATCCTCCGGGCCCTGGGGATGAGTGTGGATTTGAGTTATGAATCCAAAAACATCACTGCGGCAACCCTTTTAGCCAAGGGGAAGATGGCTGAGGTTGAAAGTGAGGGATTTCCAGAAATTGAAGAAATCAGCGGAGATTTTGGGGATGAGTCTCCGAATTTTCGGTGGGAAAAAAGCATCAGTGAGATTGGAATAGAGGAATTGAGAAAGGTTGAGATCAGGGTACTCTGGCAGGAAGGGAACAATGAGAAAAAGGTGGAACTTGTCACACTCATCTCAGAAAAATGAGAGATCAAAGGGTTTTACCCTTGCAGAGATATTGATCGCCATTGCAATAATCTCTACAATCCTGGCAATTGTTTATAGTTCTTTTGCCAGTACTATGAGATCAATAACGATATGCCGTGAGAAGAACGATATCTATCAGATTGCCAGGCTGAGTTTAGAGAGAATTGCCGAAGATGTCAGTGCTGCCTTCCCCCCCAAAGACCTCCAACTGGAGGATATTCAACTTGGATTCATTGGAGAGGACAGGGAGGTGAGTGGGATACCCTGGGATACTCTTCATTTCATTTCCACTTCTCACCTGGAATTGAGTAATGATATAAAAAGTTCCGGTCTTCATGAAATAGGATACTCTCTGGAGATGGATCTGGAGACAGATCAACCCGTCCTCTTCAGAAGGCAAGACGATACTCTAGATGATGAGACAGATAAAGGTGGGGTTGTTCTGGAACTGGCTGAAGGGATAAATGGTATTGACTTCAAGTATTATGACGATGAGGGAGAAGAATTCAATGAATGGCTTTATGATGACAAGAATGCTCTCCCCAAGATGATAAAGATCACCTTGAGTTTCAAAGATCAAGACGGGAATAACATAGATTTCTCCACACAGGTCTATCTTGAGATGTGGGGTGGTTAAATTGAACTTTGTAAAGGGTGAAAAAGGTGTAGCCCTCGTCATTGCATTATTTGTTATTACAGTTCTTTGTGTCATGGTTGTTGAATTCACGTATCTGACGCGGGTGGATATCACTATGGCAGCCAATATCAGGGATGAGAACAGAGCGCTGTATGTGGCAAAAGCAGGAGTTCATGCTGCTCTTGTGGTTTTGAAAAACGATGATAATGATTATGACGCCTTGACTGATGATTGGAATAAACTTGCCATGATAACACAAAGTCCCCTGGCGTATTCTGAGTATCTTGGTGAAGGTGGTATTACCGTGAGTATTATCGATGAAAACCGAAAGATAAATGTAAACAATATAGAAGATGAAGATTCAACGAGCTTATTACAGTTGAATCGGCTTTTCGAATTACTGGAGATTGATACGGATCTTATAGACAGCATCAGGGATTGGATTGATTCGGATCATGATGTAAGGGACAATGGGGCAGAAGATGACTACTATCTCGGATTGGAAGATCCCTATCCTTGCAAGGATGCGCCCATGAGCACAGTATCGGAGCTGCTCCTGGTCAAAGGAATTACAAAAGAGATATTTTATGGAAATGAGGATCGAAAAGGGATAAGGGAGTATCTTACAATTCACACGGATGGTAAAATAAATGTCAATACAGCCGAGTCTATGGTTTTACAAACTTTGGGATATATTGAAGAAGATGAATGGAGTTTCCCAATAAGTGAGGATGTGGCGAAGAGTATCATCGACTACAGGGAAGGGGAGAATGTCTTTGAAGAATTATCCGATATCAAAGAAGTGGATGGGATAACTGATATCTATGATATGATAAGGGGTCAAATAACCGTCGAGAGTAATGCATTTTCAGTGGATGTAACAGGAGAGGTTAATACAATAGAGAAGATGATCAATGCCGTGATAAGAAGAACAGGCGAAGGTGATTCAAAAGCCGTGAAGATTGCCCTTTGGGCTGTGGAGTAAAGATGGGCATTTTTGTTTCCCGCAAGATCACAGGGGTGGACATTGGCACGGACACCATAAAAGCCGTTCAGATTACCAGTGGACTTACAGGCTTTAAGGTAACCGGCTTTGTCAAGAGAAAGAGAAGTAAAGAAGTTTCTCAAGACTCTGTTACCATTTTGTCCCGAGAGATAAGGGAGATGTTGGAAGATGAATCCCTTGAGGGTGATATGTTCGTATCTTCCATACCGTGTGACTCTGTGGTGATCAGGAATTTGGAACTGCCGTTCTCAAACATCAATAAAGTCCGGCAGGTCATTCGATTTGAGGTGGAGGCCATACTCCCATTTCCTCTTGATGATATCCTTGTGGATTTCTTTGTTGTGAATATGAAGTCACCTGACAAGACAGATCTATTGGTTATGGCTGCTCCAAAGGAAGTGTTAAAGGAGCATCTGGGTATAACAAGAGAGGCCGGCATAGAATCTGAAATTGTTGATTTGGATTCCACAGCTCTTTTCTATTGTTTTAAAGCCATAGAAGATGGGAAAAGAGAGGGCACCTCCTCCATTATTGATATAGGTGCCAGAAAAACCTCCATCACCATAGTGAGGAACGGAGTTCTTCAGTTTGTAAGGAGTATCCCAGTCGGAGGGGAAGATATCACCCAAGCAATCTCTCGAGAATTATCCGTTGACAGGGACACAGCCGAGGAACTGAAGAAGAGAGATGGTGTGATTCTCCCCTGCCATATTGACCCTGAAGATACAAACATGGAGACTGGGAGTACTGAGTTTACAATATCAAAGGCCACAGTAGATGCATTGGAAAGGTTAAGACGAGACGTAGATCTCTCATTTTCCTTTTATGAGTCTCTCAATCCAGATGAGAAGATCTCAGAGATCCTTCTGACTGGCGGGACCTCGAAGATGAGGAACATTGACAAATATCTTCAACGGGAATTCA
>JAXHSZ010000558.1:0-7916 GCA_034190725.1 Thermodesulfobacteriota bacterium | reverse complement strand
GTATATAACAAGAAGATCAGAAGAACACCGGCAATGGCCGCAGGAATAATCAATCGTGTGTGGCCACTTGGCGAAATATTAGCGTATCCAATGATCTAACAATATCCGGGTGACATGACCCGAGATTAACCCCAGGCTCATAATGACCTCAATAACCCCTTATGGTCAAACCGGACCTTACAGGAACTACAAAGCTTACGACCTCACTTTACAAGCTTCTGGCGGACTCATGTATGTTTCCGGTGATCCTGATCGACCGCCAGTCAGGATCAGCTTTCCCCAGGCATATTTTCATGCATCATTACATGGAGCTGTGGGAACCCTTATTGCTCACCACTTCCGGGAAATCACCGGAGAAGGACAGCATGTCGATATATCTGCACACGAGTCCGTATGGGTGTGTTGCGTGTTGGAGTCCTATTACTGGCCGACCCTAGGTATGATTCAAAAGAGAGCCGGACCAAAGATTCGCAGAGGACCGAATCTCTTTCGTGAGGCATGGGTATGTAAGGATGGGCAGGTCAATTTCAGACTTATGCCCGGTATTTATGCAAGATCAGTAATTCATCTATTCCAGTGGATGGAAGAAGAGGGAATGGCTGGTGATTTGGCATGGGCAAGAGATTTTGACAAGATAGATATGTATAAACTCACCCAGCACGAGATAGATCTCATAGAAAAGGAGATTGGAGACTTTTTCGTAAAAAAAACAAAAGCAGAACTTCAAAAAGGAGCGGTCGAAAGAAGCATCTACCTTCAAGCAAGCAATACTCCGGAAGATATTGCCCTGGATGAGCAACTTATCTCAAGAGATTTTTGGGTATCCGTTGAGCATCCTGAATTGCAAGCGAGCCTGACCTATCTTGGGCTGCCTTTCAAATTGAGTGAACTGCATCCCATTAGACGCGCTCCAAAGATTGGAGAGCATAATATGGATGTATATCAAGAGGAACTGGGCATGTCCATGGAGTATTTATGCACCTTGAAACAGGCAAATATCATTTAGGGGGTGAAACGAAATGAGACAACCGCTTGAAGGAATAAAAGTACTTGACATTACTACAGGTGGGGTGGGCCCGATAATTTCCTGGGAGCTTGCAATGTGGGGCGGAGAAGTAATACGGATAGAGTCGGTCCGGCGGCCATGCATAACCAGAGTGAGTATGCCTTTTAAAGACAATGAATCAGGCTTGAACCGTTCTTATGTTTTTCCTCTCGCCAATTGGAAGAAACGAAGTTTCGGTGTTAAACTTGACCATCCAAAGGGATTGGAGCTTGTCAAGCAGTTAGTGAGTTGGACCGATGTTATGGTCGCTTCATTCAGTAGAAGGGCGATTGAGAAATGGGAGCTGAACTATGAGGAAGTGAAAAAGATAAAGCCGGACATCATTATGTTGCAGACCTCCATGCAGGGAGCTACTGGACCTCGTGCTGATTCCATTGGTTGGGGCATGATGTTGAAAGCATTGGTCGGTTTCGTGCATCTTACAGGCTGGCCGGATCGATTGGGAGTCGGTCCGTTGCCTCCGTATACAGACTATATCGCACCCTTTTGGGGAGTGGCTGCAATCCTAGCTGCAATCGACAATCGCCGTCGTACTGGTAAGGGCATATTCATAGACCTGTCTCAATATGAGTCGAGTCTTCACTTTATAGGCCCACTCATTATGGATTACTTTGCCAACAGGCGTGTGAATGCCCGTTGCGGCAATGAGTCATCGTATGCCGCCCCTCACGGAGCTTACCAATGCAAAGGAGAAGACAAATGGTGTGCGATTGCCGTGTATACAGATCAGGAGTGGACGGCCTTTTGTAATGCTCTGGGTGAACCGGAATGGACACGGGAGCCTCAATTCGCTACCCTGCGCGGCAGGAAAGAGAATGAAAAAGAACTCAATCGCCTTGTAAATGAGTGGACAGTGAATTACATACCACATGAAGTGATGGAAAAGCTGCAATCCGCCGGAGTAGCAGCAAGTGTTGTGGAGGACGGTATAGATTTGTGGGAACATGATTCCCAATTGAAAGAACGGGACTTTTTCAAGACGATAGATCATCCGGAAATGGGCCCTTTTTCATATTTCAGATTGCCTCCGATCTTCTCAAAAACTCCTCTTGAGACAGGACCTGCACCTTGTTTGGGCCAAGACAACGAATACGTATGTACTCAAATTCTAGGTTTGTCCGACGAAGAACTTGCCGATCTCACGGCAAACGGTATTCTTGAATCTGCTTAAGTCGCATGAATCTATCATGATATTCATCAAGGAGGTTCATAAGCAGTATTCATCCATGAATGAGATATTTTCCAAGGTCAAGGAAATTGACAATTTTAACCGCAGGAACACATCACATATTGATGGATACTCAGTAGTGGAATCTATGAAGCTTATACAATACAAACAATCAGGTTCTGTCCTGAATAAGACCTTGTCCAAACATGACAATGAGGAGGAATAGACATGAAAAGATTTGCTTTCATCTGTTTGATATTGATTCTCATTGGGATGATATCCGGGATTCCCCTAAAAGTGTACCCTAAAAAGGTGAAACCGGTGAAGATAGGCATAATATTATGCCTGAGTGGCCCTGCCAGTATGCTGGGGCGTCATGGAAGGTCCGGCATTGAATTTGTTATCGATGAAATCAACAAACAAGGGGGAATCAAAAGCCTTGATGGGGCTACAATTGAGTATATCGTCACTGATGATAAGACACTGGCAGCCACGTCCGTGAGTGAGTATGAGCGACTCGTAACGGCGAAGAAAGTGATAGCCGTTGTCGGCCCTTGTCCTGCTGCTTCACAGAAGGCAACCTATCCCTATGCTGAGAGGTACAGGGTGCCTTTGATCGGATTCGGCGGAGGAGTTCTACTCAAGGAGCCTTACCGATATGGAAGGAATCTGCAAACACATCCCCTGGATATAGTACGAGCTATGACTGGAGCTATAGTCAAGACAGCCAATGAGATGAATCTGCCTTTAGAAAGAATTGCTCTTCTTTCTTATGATGTTGGTTCCGGACCGGTTGCCAGACTTATTATCCCGGAAGCATTCAAAAAGGTGGGAGTGACCGAAGATAAGATCGTATTCAATGACCTTTTCTCGGCAAAGGCTGAAGACTTGAGACCTTCAGCCCTCAAGATGAAAACCCTCAATATTCAAGCAATGGTAGGTGTAAAAGGTGTGGAACATGAGATTCTATGGGCAAAAGCGTGCCATGGTGTAGATTATTTTCCTCTTATCTATATGGGTACTACCGGCATAGTCACTCAGGAGACATGGGACGGGTTGGGAGATAAACTTGCAAAAGAAACTATCAGTCGACCCGGTTGGTTTGGCTTAGGTTACTTTCATCCAGAGATACAGTATCAGCCCTTGCAGGACTTCTTGGTCAAATTCAGAGATTGGGCTAAGCTCAAGGGGCTGCCGGAGCCGGAGGTCATTGAACCATACAATGTACTAGGAGCACAGGCAATGTATTTCCTTTACCGTGCCATAGAGATAGCAGGTTCGCGCAAGCCTTCTGCCATTAATACGGCTCTGTGGAAACTCAGCTTGAAGGAAGGAGATCCTCATCTTATAGCACCTCAATTCCTCCCAGAACTCAAGTTTGACTTCACTACAAATTATCCGAAAAATCGAATAACCTTTATTCTGTTCTGGGATGATACAGGGAAACTTCAAGTTGCCTACCCTAAAGAAATGCGCACAGCTCCAATGAAAATTCCTGACGTCAAGTAGTTTTTCATTTATTTAATGAAGCGCAATAACTCCTTCTGAACAAACCATTGAGATGTGGCGCTGTTTTATTTTCAGTACCGAGTAAAGCAAGAAAAGGAGGGGAGCCGTGAACCAGACCAATAAAGAAAGCCTGCTCGGTAATACCCGTGCCTTAGACCTGACGGACGATAAAGGTTTTTTGTGCGGCAAGATATTGGGAGAGTTGGGATGTGATGTGATTAAAATCGAGCCTCCTGGTGGTGATCCGGCTCGAAGAATAGGCCCTTTTCATCACGATACACCTCACCCAGAAAAGAGCCTTTTATGGCTGGCCTATAATACGAGCAAGAGAAGCATAACACTCAGTATCGAGTCAAAAGACGGCATGGAAATCTTCCGGAGATTGGTAAAAACGGCCGATTTTATTATTGAGTCTTTTCCTCCAGGACGTATGGATAATATGGGATTAGGGTATCCGGAACTCAGCCGGATTGATCCGCGGATTATCCTGACGTCCATCACGCCTTTTGGGCAAAATGGGCCATATAGGGATTATAAAGCACCGGATATTGTAGGAGTTGCCCTCGGGGGTCTCCTTTATATGACCGGAGATCCTGATCGTCCCCCAGTTCGTATAGGTTTACCTCAAGCATATCTACATGCAGCAGCTGAAGCAGCGGTTGGAACAATGATTGCCTACTATCATCGGGAACGAATAGGGGAAGGGCAATGGGTGGATGTTTCCATCCAGCATAGTCTCATCAGTACACTGGCAAATTTCATTCCCATTTGGGAACAGAGAGGAATCATCTCTCAAAGAGTGGGCTCTTATCGGACAGGGCTGACGGCTGGTGCACGACAGAGGCAGGTTTGGCGCTGCAAAGATGGGTATGTCTGTTTTGGCATCTTAGCGGGGACTGTCCCCAGGTCAAACCGGAGCATGGTAGAATGGATGGACAGTGAGGGTATGGCTGATGAGTATCTTAAGGAGATGAATTGGGATAACTTCGATATGTTTACATTGACTCAGGAAATACAGGACAGGATTGAAGAGCCCATAAGCCGGTTTTTCTTAAAGCATACCAAAGAAGAACTCTATGAAGAGGCAATCAGGAGGCGTATTATGCTCTATCCTGTCTCTACTCCTCAGGATCTCATGGAAAACCCACAACTCAAAAGCAGAGATTTCTGGGTTGAAGTGGAATATCCCCATCTCAAGGACACGATAAAAACACCTGGGGCTTTCGTCAAAGCCTCAGAGACCCCCTGCCAAATAAAGTATCCTGCCCCTTGCATTGGCGAGCATAACCAAGAAATCTATCAGGGGGAATTGAGTTTCTCTGAAGAAGAACTTGTATTCTTTAAACAAGCGGGGGTGATTTAAGATGGGAAAGGGAGCATTCGAAGGAATAAAAGTAGCTGATTTCACCTGGGCAGGGGTTGGTCCTCTGATTGTAAAATATCTTGCTGATAACGGAGCCACAGCTGTCCGCCTGGAATCAATGAAGAGGCCGGATTGGGTAAGGATCTCAGGCCCCTATAAAGATGGAAAACCGGGCATCGACCGTTCTTGTTACTGGGCCTATTTGAATCCAAATCGATTGAGCATGGCCCTGAACCTTGCTCACCCAAAAGGGAGAGAAATAGCAAAACAGTTTATTTCCTGGGCTGATGTTGTGGCTGAAAACTACACAGTCGGTACAATGGAGAAATGGGGATTAGGGTACGAAGAAGTGAAGAAAATAAAACCTGATATCATTATGCTACGCACCAGTAACCAGGGCCAGACAGGGCCCCATGCCACACACCCTGGATTCGGTATCCAGTTGGTAGGATTGGTGGGTTTCCCACAAATTACCGGTTGGCCTGACAGAGAACCCTCCCCAATGCCGGTCGCTTATACGGATCTTATCGCTCCTCGCTTCGGTGCTGCTGCTTTAATTGCCGCACTTGATTATCGTGAGAAGACAGGCAAAGGACAATTATTGGATCTGTCACAACTGGAAGCTGCCCTTAACTTTATGACACCCGTAGTTTTGGACTACGTAGTAAACGGAAGGGAAAGCATGAGGGCGGGAAATCAATGCCCCAGCGCCGCCCCTCATGGTGTCTATCGATGTAAAGGAGATGATCGGTGGTGTGCCATCGCCATTTTCACAGATAAGGAATGGAAAGCTTTTTGTACGGTTTTAGAAAATCCTCCATGGACACAGGCCAGGCAGTTTTCTACTTTTTTGAGCAGAAAGGCGAATGAAGAAGAACTTGATAAGTTGATTGAGGAGTGGACTGTAAACTTTACCCCCGAGGAGGTAATGGAACGTATGCAACAAAAGGGAGTAGCGGCAGGTGTTGTAAAGAATGCTGCCGATATATATCAAGATCCTCAATTAAAAATGCGTAATTATCTCTGGGAGTTGAATCACAGAGAGATGGGACCTGTAACCCATATGGGTCAAGCCTTTGTGCTCTCTCGAACACCTGCTGAAGGTCGAAAGGCCGCACCATGCCTAGGTGAGCATACTGAGTATGTTTGCAGGGAGATTTTAGGCATGTCCGATGAGGAGTTTGTTGCACTCTATAATGAAGGTGTTCTGGAATAGCAAAGCGAGATTGAGGGGGTCTGAGAGAATAAATGGACTATTCCCTTAAAATCCGATTTTGAATACAGCAGATTTGATAGAAAAAAATTATAAAAAGGAGGGCCTATGAGAAAGAGGGTTGTTTTTATCTGTCTGATTTTGCTTTTCATCGTGACAGTCGTTTTTCCCGGTAAAGCTTTTCCAAAAAAAGTAAAACCTGTGAAAATAGGGCTGCTGTTACCTTTGAGTGGAGTGTTAGGGGTTCAAGGGGTGCATGCAAGGCAGGGAATCGAATTTGCCATCGAGGAAATCAACAGAGTGGGCGGGATCAAGAGCCTTGACGGAGCTGAGATTGAATACATTATTACTGATGAAAAATCGATGGCTGCTCCAAGTGTGACTGAGTATGAACGACTGGCAACCGCTAAGAAAGTATCTGTTGTTATCGGTCCGGGCAATAGCAGTGGTATAAAGGCAGTCTTTCCTTACGCTGACAGGTATAGGGTGCCTTTTATCAGTTTCGCAGGGGCACCATTTCTGAGAGAGACGTTTTTGTTTGGAAGAAATATGCAGGTGGGGCCATTAGATGTTGGTGATGCTGAAATAGGGGGTGGCGCATCACTCATGCAGGAATTCAATCTGTCGATAGAGAAAATTGCCGTCATCAGTTATGATGTTGCAGGCGGACCAATACATAAAATGATTATACCGGATGTCATGAAAAAGTTCAAAATCAGCCCTGACAAAATCGTCATAAATGAGATGTTCTCATCAAGGGCTGAGGATTTAAGACCGTTGGCCCTTAAGATAAAGGCAACCGGCGCTCAACTCGTTTTTGCCGGGCTGGGCGGTGAACACATGATTCTCTGGGCAAAGGCCTGTCATGCGGTGGATTACAAACCCCTTATTGTCTCCAATTGGACGGGTACTCTGTTGGATGAGACATGGCATGGTTTAGGAGAAGAGATGGCAAAGGCCACTATCGGCCAACCGGGTTGGATTGGGCTGTCGTACTGGCACCCTGACATAGAATATAAGCCTTTGCAAGACTATCTCAAGAGGTTTATGGGTTGGGCTAAGCAAAAGGGATTGCCTGAGAGAGTCGAGCAATATCATGTCATCGGAGGACAATTGGTGTATTTTGTATGCCGTGCTCTAGAGATGGCAGGTTCCCGTAAGCCCGCTGAGATTAACAAGGCTATGTGGAAAGTCAGCTTGAAGAAAGGCGATCCTCAGTTTATATGGATGCCTGCCATGCCTGAACTGAAGTTTGACCGCAAGACCAATTATCCGATACATCGACGGCTGCTGAATGGTTTCTGGGATGAGAACGGCAAGGTGCAAATTGCTTACCCCAAAGAGATGCGTACGGCTTCCCCAAGGAAACCGGTTGCGAGATAGATCCGACTTTTTTCTATAGCCGTTTCAGACTGTTTTTTTCGGTCAGCCTTAAAGGGAGGTCGTGCAATGGTAAACTTTATTCACTGTTTACTTCTCGGAAGTGTTTTGGGAGGGGCATATGCCTTAATTGCCTCGGGGTCTACACTCCTGTGGGCAACAACAAGGCAGCTCAATTTAGCTCACGGGGAGTTTGTCTCAATAGCCCTGTATATAT
>JAXHSZ010000557.1:0-4736 GCA_034190725.1 Thermodesulfobacteriota bacterium | reverse complement strand
AGAATGTCTAATAAAAAAAACTTCTGGATTGACCTTGCCGGCTGTCCGCCGTTGGATCCAGAAATACTTGATGTTATATACGGGAAAATGCCCGATCTGTGATAATCTCATTTTTTGATAGTTCATGAACTTAACGTAGTAGTACTAATCAACAAAGAATCTATTTTTCTATTTTCTATATTCGACCCTTAAAAGCAATAATCATTTTCATACTTCGGTTATTTTCGTTAGGTCTCAACTAAAGCGTACACCTTCTTTTAAGATGAGCTTGAAATAGAGCCACTTTCGTGATACACAGGCTCCTTGATTTCTTTGAAAGAGAAATTGCGAAATACACTGTGTCCATTAAAATCAAGGACTCGTAAATCGTCTGTCTGATGCAGATCACCCATTACAACATTATAGTGGTTTCCGTATCTCTTTTTGACAATGTCTTCATCCACTTCATAAGCAATGAACTTTTTAATCCCTTTTGCAATCAGCTTCTCAACCAATTTTGGATCATTTAAAGAATCGTATGAAGTTAAAATGAGAATTGGACCTGTGCCAGTAAAGAAGATACCTGCTTTCATTTTATGCCCTCCTTTTTCCTTTTTATTGTATAAAACGCCCAGTTGTCATAGCTTACATAGATCAGGAATCATTTGCAGGCATTGTCTTTCAGTAAAAACCAGGTCGTATATTGCATTGGAAATTCAGGCGATTGTTTAAGAAACAGGGTCTCTCATATGTATTGTTTTTCACCTGATCCCTGCACTTCTGTGACAGATGTTAAAATGCCAACCTATTTCTGCTCAAACCCGGAGCGCCATAACTCATACTACTGCATGAGACATGCCAAAAAAATAAATATACAAATAAGATGATGAACTTTAATGAGTTATCCGATTCATCATTCAGGAAAACGTTGGGTCGAACATACATATTTAGAAAATTCTAAAATCTTTTTTGAAAAAATTCAAAAATGGAGGGTAGTGAATGATAACCCTCGTAACCGTTTACAGGATATGATTCATGGAATATAATTGATAAAGTGAAAGGGGAAGTTCTTAATCAATCTGTAATTTTCTTCTGCGATAGCGGAAGGTGTGGTGATTTATGTTGAGGAGTCTTGCTGCTTTGCTTTCATTGCCACCGGCCATTTTAAGGGCCTCTTTGATATAAGACTTCTCCAGAGAATCCTGGATAGATGTGAGGTCGATACCTGCAGGAGGGATTTTTAAGAATCCATTCTTATCCACCCTTTGTTCTAATCGCTCACTTTTATTGTGTCTCTCCATCCCGATATCCTTTAGGTTCAATTCAGGTCCCTGACCTGTGAGGACACCTCTTTCAATCATATTCTTTAATTCTCGGACATTCCCCGTCCAATGGTGTTCCAGTAAGGTTGTCTCCAATTCTTTGGAAATGCCTTTGAATTGCTTGTTGAATTTTTTACTAAACTCGTACAGAAAGTGTTTAGCAAGGGGAAGGATATCATCACGGCGTTCATTTAATGAAGGCAAGAGTACCTGAACGACCCCCAGACGGAAGTAAAGATCTTTTCTGAAGGTCTCCTTTTCAACCATACTCTCTAAATTTTTATTTGTTGCAGAGACAACTCGCGTTCTGACCTGCAATTTCCTTGTGCCGCCCACTCGGTAAAACTCACCATCGTCAAGAAATCGAAGAAGTTTTGCCTGGGCTTCAAGACTCAAGTCGCCCACCTCGTCGAGGAAGAGCGTACCATTTGCCGCCTCTTCGATTAATCCTCTTTTCCCTGATACCTTTGCCCCGCTGAAGGCCCCTTTCTCGTACCCAAAAAGCTCGCTTTCGATGAGGTCTTTTGGAATAGCGGCACAATTTACACCAACAATGGAACCCTTGAAATTCGGACTTCTATAATGAATGGAACGTGCTATCAATTCCTTTCCGGTACCGGTCTCTCCAATGATCAAAATTGGTGTGTCAGGACTCTGGGCCACTGTATCAATAAACTCAATGACGTCCTGAATCGCATTACTTTCTCCAATAAAACAGGGATGATTCTCTCGAAGATATTTTTCCTGGAGGATCCGGACTTCCTTTCTCAGCCGTATTGTTTGGAGAGCATTGTGAATGGTCATTTCCAGGCCATCAAGATGAATGGGCTTTATCACGTAATCATAGGCGCCAAGCTTCATGGCTGAGATGACTGTATTGACATCCTCATAGGCGGTTATCATGATAATAGGCATATCAGGATGAATCTCCTTGATCTTTGAGAGAACTTCGACTCCGTTCATGCCAGGCAACCCAATATCAAGGAGAACCAGGTCTGGAGGATTTCCTCTTATGGCGTCAATGGCGTCCTCGCCCGTGACAAAGGCACTGACCTGGTAATCTGTCTCCAAGGCCGTGGTCAACCCATCCCTTATAGACTCTTCATCATCAATGATATAAAGAGAATATGAAATCATCTCCGGTATCTTCTCTTTTCTAAAGGAATCTCAATCACAAACTCCGCACCACCCCATTCACTTGTAACGACACTGATACGCCCACCATGGTCTGAAACAATCCTGTGGCTGATATTCAGGCCTATCCCTGTACTCCCGTCTTTTGTGGTATAAAAAGGATCAAAAATCTTGTCTCTAAGATTTGGAGGCACACCATGGCCTGAATCCGAAACCCTCACGAGAATATGGTTATCAGTAGCTGATGAGTTTATTCTTATTCTTTTCACTCCGTCACTATTTCCTATGGCTTCAATAGCATTGGTAATCAGATTCAGGACGACTTCTTCTATCATGTTGGGATCTACATGACAGAAGGGAAGATTTTCACCCAATACTTTTTCAATCTTGATTCCTTTTTTTCGTAGCGTAACCGATGAGAGGTTGATTGCTTCTTCAATGGATTCATTTATATCTATCAAAACGAAGTGAGGTTCACTGGGTTTTGAAAAGTCCATTACTCTTATGACAATCGATTCTATCTTAGCAGAAGCGGACTTTATCTGTCTGATAATTTCTTTTGTCTTCTCCGAACTCACACCTCTCTCTAACATCCTTTCCAATGTACTTAGATATATGTTTATCCCTGAAAGGGGATTTCGTATTTCATGAGCAATACCGCTCGCCACATGTCCCAGAGAGGCCATTTTATCCTGAATTCTCAAAAGGTGTTCCAATTCCCTGATCCGAGTTATATCCATCATATTGACTAAAATGGCTTCTCTTCCTTCATACTCGATTACACTTGCCCTGCAGTATACCCATTTCATGTGGTGTTCGACATTCATTTCATCCATTTGATAAAGCCTGAACTCAGTACTGGCGGCTTGGCTTTCCCCTGCAATCATACTCTGATATGATTGGACGACTTTTTCAATGTCATCAGGATGGATGTTTAGAGACCCTGTGATCCGAAATGGTATGGGGAAAGGTCCAAAGAGTTTTTCCTGTTCCGGATTACTGTAAATGATGAGATTGTCCTGAATAATCAGAGTACCGGCTAGTGAATTTTCAACGAGATCGCGAAATCTCTCTTCACTTCTCTGGACGGTCTCCTCCGCCCGCTTGTGCTCGATGATTCTTCCCAGCCGCATGGCAATAGCATCAATCAACTCTCTCTTTTCTCTTTGAAAAGGACCCTCATCGATCTCCGGTCGTTTGTTCAGAGAAAATACTTCTAAAGTACCATATGGTCTGCCGTGTAAAATAATATCCCTGCTCTGACTCCAATCAGTCTCGCAGAAATTGCTTGTTCTGAACTCTTGGCCTTCCAAAGTGATCTGTGCACAAATTATTTCTGAACACTGCCATGCAGTGGGAATGGCATCAACTATCTCCTGAAGAATTCCTTCTAATGAAATGCCCCACTTCTCAACCACACGTGTAATAGTATACAGGCAATTGAGTTCTGTAATCCGTTCGTTAAGCTCGTGTTCATTTTTCAATAGTGCCTGTTCTGACAGCTTGCACTTAGTGATATTGGTTGCTATCTCCATGCGAACCAGACGACCTGTCGGCCACTCAATGGCCCGATCAACACAGTGATACCAATTTCCGGTTCTTGTATTTTGGAAATCCCACACTATCGGAGGATTGGGTGTCCCATCCGTTCCTATGAGAAGGTGGTTTGTGCAGAAAGGACACGGACCTGACTGGTTGTCCTGGAGCTTTTGGTAACATATCTTTCCCACCAGTCCGGGCCCATAATGCTCTTCACAGTATCTGTTTACTGCCAGTATTTCATAGGTATCTATGTCGGTAACATAGACAGGTCCTTCCAAAGCATTGAAGATGGCAAAAAACTCTTCTATCTGTTGCTCCTTGGCTTTTTCCCTACAAACACGTTGGTTTTCCAGTTCTATCCTGTACATAGCAAATGCAAGATCATTTGCAATCTCTTTGAAGAAGTTTTGCTCTTCATCATCTGCTACCAGATGTGAAGGCATGGACACTGATAATATTCCGTAAATCTTTCCGGCGTGCTGTATCTGTATCGTCATTGTTCCCATACCCTTGTATACGGAAGAGAGTGGGCAATTCATGCATGTTAAGGATGGTTTTTCGATCAAGATGATTTCGGATTGCATAAGGGCTTTCTCAACACAATTGATTGAACTCCTGCTTGTCAACTGATTGATCATTGATGAGAATTCCCTTTTAAGGCCGGATTCAGCAGTCTTGGAAAGAAAACCAGACTCATCCATGGTTGCAATCCAAGCGTGATTGTAATGCCCGCTTTCCACAAGCGTATCACAGGTTTCT
>JAXHSZ010000556.1:0-4866 GCA_034190725.1 Thermodesulfobacteriota bacterium | reverse complement strand
TTACGGGTATGTGAAAATCAAGAATTTCCAGGATAAAACAGCAAAAGAGTTGAAAAATGCCCTTAATAACTTGGAAGATGAAGATGGTCAATTAAAGGGTTTGGTATTGGACCTGAGGAATAATCCAGGAGGCACCTTTGATCAGGCACTCGAAGTCTCCGATGAATTTTTGGACTCAGGAATTATTACGTATACAGAAGAAAGGATCAAAGGCAAGAAAAAGGAATATAAAGCCCGCAAAAATGGAAAGCCCCGAGACTATCCCTTGGTGGTCCTCGTAAATGCCGGTAGTGCAAGCGCTTCTGAAATTGTTGCGGGAGCGTTGCAGGATCATGGGAGGGCCGTTATATTAGGGGTTCAGACTTTCGGGAAAGCAACGGTCCAATCCATTTACCCCTTGGAAGATGGTTCAGGTCTCAGATTAACTATCGGCAGATATTATACACCTCGAGGAAGATCCATTCAGGCAGAAGGGATTACGCCTGATATTATTGTGAGTGACATGGTGAATGCAGAGGCTACAAAAAAGATTAGATTCTTCAGGGAAAAGGATTTGGAGCGACATTTAGAAAATAAAAAGGAAGAAGAGGAACAGCAAAACGACTCAGAGAAGATAAAGGAAGATGAGGGATTGAAGGATCCACAATTGGAACGGGCTTTGGGACTCCTGAAGAGTTGGTATATATTCAAGAAGTTGGAAGTGAACAAGGCCTCATAAAAAATCAGAGGAAGCAAGGGGTCCTTTATTTAAATGGCGCAAGGAAAGAGGCCAACGAAAAGAGGAAGATCAAAGAAGAGAAAGAACAAAAGAAAAGATGAAACTCGAATTGTTCTTCTCTTTTTAATATTGTTATTGATAGTTTTAATTATCGCAGTCGCATTGTTTTATACAAAACACAGGATGAGATCCGTTGACTCCCCGCAGGTAAAGCTCCCTGAAGTTACTCCTGAGACATATTTGAAGAAGCCCTTAAAAAGAGAGGAAGAAAAGACTCAAGATATATTAAAGAGAAAAGGAGAGTACCATCGGACCTATCAAGTAGCCATAATCATAGACGATTTAGGTTACAACATTGATCAAGCAGAAAAAATACTCCAGATTGATGCCCCCCTCACCATTTCTATCTTTCCCCTGGGCACATATTCCAAATTCATCGCTGAGAAAGCCCATTCTCTTGGCAAAGAAGTAATGCTCCATCTGCCTATGGAGCCTTACAGATATCCTGAAAAGAATCCAGGAAACGGTGGTCTCCTTTTGAGTATGAGTAATGAAGAGTTGCTTGAAAAACTAGATGAAAACATAGAATCTGTGCCGTTTATTAAGGGTGTCAACAACCATATGGGATCCAGATTTACAGAAGACAGAGAAAAGATGCGCATTGTCTTGATGGAACTCAAGCGAAGAAATCTGTTTTTTGTGGACAGCAGGACAACCAACAATTCCGCTGGTTATTCTTTAGCCAAGGATATGGGTCTCAATGTTGCAGGGCGCAATATCTTTCTGGATAATGTCGAAGACGTGGAATTGATCAGTGTACAGCTCAATAAGCTGGCAAACGTCTCTTTCAGAAATGGTTCTGCAGTTGGGATTGGTCATCCCCATCCAACAACAATTGAAGCATTAACACAGATGATACCCAAGTTGAAGGCACAAGGAATAGAGGTGGTACCTATATCCCAACTGGTAGATTGAATAGAGAAAATAACATTCCACATTTTTTTCCATAGGCACCATTCTCCGACGTGCTGGTTGTTTCAACAGATTCTCTCCCAGATCCTCCTTGCTTCCATACTTGCCTCCCGAAGTTCAAGAAGTTTTTCCTCTATCATAGAACTCAGAATGGTGATGCGATTCCTCATGCTTACGGCATGTTTCAGACGTCTTTCAATTTCTTCTTGAAACGGCTCAAGATTTGGATGTTTCTCAAGAAAGCAATCACGCTCTTCCACTGCCTTACGTATTTTTCTGAATCTCTCAGCACTATCAATAATCAATGTTTTCATGGTATGCAATTTTTCGACGCATTTCTTCTATGGAAAAAGAAAGGACAACTCTCCGACCTGTTGAGATATACTAGGTCAATAACAATATTTTGCATGAAAGAGAGCTGCGTCGTCTCTTTTGTATAAAAGCAATTATAATGCCGAATTCTTTTTCTTTGCAAATCGTAAGTATTGTGTCCCCATAATACGGCATTAACAATGCATGAATAGAAAAACCGAGTAAGAGAGAAGTAACGGGAGCGGATACAGAGGAGAAAACAGAAGCTTTACTGGGCAGAAGCAGAGAAGTCAAGGGAAAAAGGAGTGTGATTTTGGACTGGATAAGTTCCTTACAAAGAATAGAGACTTGTTACTATCCGGGACAAGTGTCATACCAAGTTTGAACATGAATAAGGATTGATGCCCCTCCCATTGCGTCCGCACCAAATTCCAGCCCTTGTACTTTATCAGGCAGAACTGAAATATGTGCAATACACATTCCCATATACATTGTAGTATAAGTTCTGCCCAATCCTTTTTTATGGGCAACGCTACTGATCCAGATATGAATAAGGTCCAGCAAGCAAAATTGGATTAACGTCTTAAATCCCAGGAGTTTTTACAGTGATTTCACCAATAGAATAATTTTATTACAATAAAAAAAATGACAGAAAATGGCGCGCCCGATTTTTGCGTACTTGATAACTAAAAAGGCTTATGATTAAGGCATTAGCGACCTATGGCCAGTTAGGCAATTACACATTCTTCCTCTTTGGGAAGCCCTCTCACCCTTTTAAGGAGGGTCTTTCCAAAGAGGAAAAATGTACCATCAAATTGAGATGCTAAAAAATACCTTGCAATAACAAGACGATAGATCAAAATACACATAAACCAAAAGAACCCAGAAAATTATATTATACATTTCAGGTGAGGATGAAAGGCAAAAATCAATGTACATCACTACGTTTTTTCAATACTGGAGCATCTAAATATTATTGCCAGGAGCGAAAGTAACGAGGCAATCTTATTGGAATTTCAAGACATTAGAGATTGCTTTACACTGCTTGCCATAATGTATTATTGGCCATGTTATTTTAGAGTCGATCTACTATAGCGCTGTGTCATCACAACCTCGAAAGCTGAACTGGCGACCCTGAAACTCTCAATTCAGGTTCTATTATTCTGACAAGCCTGATCTTACGATTCTTTTTAAAGAGACATCTTTTGATTATATCTTGGAATCTAATATCTGATTTCTTATGATAATAATTGATATCTTTCAATTTAATGATTAATTAAAATGTATTTTTCCAAATTTATTCCTCATGAAGTAATATTGTTTCATTTTCCACTTGCCTTTTATATTGAAGATGGTTATTATACAAATATTAGCACTCATTTAGAATGAGTGCTAACAAAGTGTCGGAGGATGTCGTATTTCTTCCGTTGAGGAGTTCCTTTTTATCTTTCAATGTGAGTCCACATGAGATGGGCTGCGGGATTTTGAAAGTTTGTCTCTTGGGTCTCCCTTCCTCTATGTTACTATTTTCCGTTTTATACAGCAACTAAAGAATTTTCTGGTGGTAAAAGAAAACAAGCTTTTTTCTTAAGATATCAACCAATCCACAGACGTAAGGAGGTGAGTATTTTTTTAACTGTTCATATTGTTTTGAACATCAATTGAAGAAAGAATTTACTTTAATAAGAAAGGAGATTTAGCGGTTATGAAGATTCGACCTTTACAAGATCGAGTGATAGTAAAGCGGATTGAGGAAGATGAAAAAACAGCAGGGGGTATTATTATCCCTGATTCCGCAAAGGAAAAACCCATGGAGGGTAAAATAATTGCAGCAGGAACCGGTAAAGTTCTTGAGGACGGCAAGAAGCTTCCCCTGGATGTGAAGGAAGGAGACAGGGTGTTATTCGGCAAGTATGCCGGCACGGAGATAAAGATAGACGGGGAAGAACATCTCATCATGAGAGAGGATGACATTTTGGGTATAGTGGAATAGAGATAAATAGAATAAGGAGGAGTTGATCAAATGGCAAAGGAGATAATGTATGAACAAAAGGCAAGGGATTTAGTCCTTAATGGCATAAATACCCTGGCTGATGCTGTAAAAGTTACTTTAGGTCCTAAGGGCAGAAATGTGATCTTAGAGAGCACCTTTGGTTCACCCACAGTTACCAAAGATGGTGTTACTGTTGCTAAGGAAATAGAGCTGGAAGACAAGTTTGAGAATATGGGTGCTCAGATGGTGAAGGAAGTTGCATCCAAGACCAGTGATGTTGCAGGTGATGGTACGACAACGGCAACACTTTTGGCACAAGCCATTTATCGGGAGGGTGCAAAACTTGTGGCGGCCGGCAACAATCCCATGGAGTTGAAGAGGGGGATAGACAAGGCAGTGGAAGCAGCGGTTTCAGAGCTTGAAAAACTGAGCAAACCCACCAAAGATCAAAAAGAGATCGCTCAGGTTGGTACAATCTCTGCAAACAATGATGAAACAATAGGAAATATCATAGCTGAGGCTATGAATAAAGTCGGTAAAGAGGGTGTTATCACCGTAGAAGAAGCAAAGAGTATGGAGACGACCCTCGACATCGTCGAAGGAATGCAATTCGATAGGGGTTATTCGTCACCTTATTTTGTAACCGACGCTGAAAGGATGGAGTGTATATTAGACGAGCCTTACATCCTCATGCATGAACCGAAGATCTCCAATATGAAGGATCTCCTTCCCATACTGGAACAAATAGCCAAGATGGGCAAACCTCTTTTGATCATTGCAGAGGAAGTTGAGGGGGAGGCATTGGCTACATTGGTTGTGAATAAACTTCGTGGTACTTTGAGATGTGCTGCTGTCAAGGCTCCGGGTTTTG